>CAZFVX010000031.1:0-8575 GCA_964522675.1 uncultured archaeon | reverse complement strand
GGGTATGTTGTGTTTAGCCAAATTCTTGTTATATTTGTTGAACCAATGTTTTCTATTTGGAAACCTGTGAAGTTTTGTGCTTCATGACTTGCATTACCAACGTCACCTGGATATAAGCCTGTATAAACAAAGGCTGTTGGCTGAATTTCAATCATTGTCATATTTAATATAGTAACTCCTACAGTTGCTGTGTCTGTGGAATTTGTTGCGGTATCAGTTGGAAGTGGGCCTGCTTTTACTGTAACTAATGAAATAACTGATAATACTAATAAAATACCAAAAGTTACTAATACTAATCTTTTTTCTTTCATTTCCACCCAAATCCCCTTTATTTATATTATATGGGTTAAACCCAAATATAAATGTTTAAGTTTGAACAGTAATGTATAAATATCCTAAACCAACATTACCATACATAACACCATAAGGAATTCTTACCGTTACATTTGCTGCGAGAGCCCCTCCCGGATTTAATGGTGTTGATGACCAGTACTCAGCATAAGTTTCATTACACGGAGGTGATCCTGCTCCTGGAGCGTCCATTGCCCAATGGTAAAATATTGCTAAATCACACGTTTCGTTTACAGCAACACAATAAGTTTCATTTTGAGCAGAAACATTAATTGCCGTATAACCCCAATTTTGTCCATTCCAATTAGTATAAGATAAAGCATATTGATAATATGAATCTGAACTTCCATCACTTGGGTCTAAATCAACGGAACCCGTATTTGTTGCATTATGCTCATTCACACCTATTCTAAAAAGTGTTCCATCTTGACTGCAATTTCCACCTGTAGCATCTACTGTCCAGAAATATTCGTGTGAAGCGTTTCTAAACCTTCCATAATACCATCCAGAAGGTATATCAACATAAACTAAAGTATAGGATTGGTTATATTCATATCTTGCAGGGAAATAATAATTGCCACCACCTTTGGCTTGAACTACTACAAAATTTCCTGCATCATAATTTGAAGCCACTCCAGAACCAAATGGATTTGAACTTGGATAAGTGTTATTAAACCAAATATATTGTATTGGAGTTGAACCTAAATTTTCTATTCCAACTTGATGAATGGTTGAAGATTGATTTCCAGGATATTCTGCAGGCCAAACTAATATACTAGGGTCAATAGATACTATAGTCCTATTCTTAACAGTAACATTGATTGAAAGATTATCTGAAGCAGTATCTGCGTATGTACGCTGAAAAAATAAAGCCAGTATTACAAAAAACATGAGAACAATGAGGGTTGATTTTTCTATACTCATTATTTATACACCATTTTTCTACCCCCTCCCCCCATAATAATATATTTGTAAGTACTTAAATAAAAAGTTTTCCCTAATAAAATTTTTATGATTAAAATTTAATTTAAATTATATGAAATTTTTAAAATTCTCAATAATTATTTTGTTATTTATTGTAATTTTTTCTACACAAAGTTATGCTCTTTCTATTGGAACCTCACCCGGCGCTGTTGATTTAGGAACAGTTCAAAGAGGGAAAAGTTATCCTATTAAATTTTATTTGTTAACTGATTCAGAAAAGGATATTATTGTTCATTTAAGCTATATCCCTGTTCATCTTGATTTTTATACAAGAAATCATACTTTAATGTATAGATTTTATCCTTCAAATTCTTCTCAAGAAGATATTTCTTCTTGGATTAAGTTTACAAGAAATCCTGTAGTTGTTTCTAGATCGGCATCCACTAATATTAATTTTCCTGGTTCTGTTGTAAAGGGAAGTAAAGAGGTTATTGTAATGTTAAATATTCCTGAAGATGCAGAACCTGGTTATCATGCGGGTTCAATTAGTATATCGCCTTCTCTTTCAACTAAAATGGGAGTAACGGGAGCTGCAACAATAGGAATAACAAGGTTTGTTTTTGTTTTTAATGTAGAAGGTCCTGCGAAGAGGGAAGGAAGAGTTATTGATGTTGAAGCGCAAAAAGTTGCTAATAATAAAATTAAAATAAATACATTATTCCAAAACACAGGGACAGATACAGTTCTAGCAGCGGCATCAACTAAAATTTATGATGAATTTGGGAGATTAATAACTACATTAGGTTCTGGGTATGTTTATGTTAAACCAGGTATGATTGGAATTATTCCACAATATTGGATTGATCCAAATATTAAAGCGGGTGATTATAGAGTTGAGACGACTGTAAATTATTTAACTGGTTATGCATCAAAAGAAACAACAATAAAAATTCCAGAAGTTGTTATACCAACGCCAAGAATTGAGAAACCATTTCCTTGGTGGTTATTATTATTAATATTAATATTAATTGGTATAATAATAATTTGGAAATGGTGAGGTGGGAAAATGAGTAAAAAAATAATAGGAATTGAATTAGCTTTGATGTTTCTTATTTTATTTATTTTAATTAAACCTGAAATCTCGGGATTTGTGCCAAAAAATTATGTAAAAAATTTAACCTATCAATCTTATTCAGGATTTTTATTTAAAAAAGAAGTAACAAGATATCCTATTAAAGTAAGTATAAAACCACTTGAGGGAAATAAAAGTAGAATTAATTTTGGAATTGCAGGAGAAAAATATGAATTAAATTTTGGTTATATGCCCTTAAATACCTCTTCTATGAAATTTATTGAAATAAAAAATGAAAACAATCTTCCATCAAAAATTTGGATAAGGGTTTATGGTAATGTTACAGATTTGGTAGAAGTCAATAATAGCAATTTTACTTTAGGGAGTGGCGAAGAAAGAAAAATAAATGTTCTTTTAAATGCAACAAAACTAGGAAACTATTCAGGAGAACTTGATATTGAATCAAAAACGCCAAAATATAAGCCTTTACAACTTTTATTACCTTATATATAAAATAAGTATTTAGCATTTTTTGAATTTAGTAAGAAAAAAATTTAAATTAGGAGTAGATATAGTATAGTATGAAAAAATTATTACTTTTCCTCGTTTTGTTTTTTATTTTCTTAGTTCCATTAAGCTATGGTCTTGTATTAAATGTTAATATAAAGAGCCAAATAGGTGGGGTGATTGATTATCTTAATTATTCTAAAAAAATAAACTCTACTCCGCAGGAAATTTTAATTAATTGGGCAAATATAGAATCTATCGGTTGTGATGTAAGATTTAGGGTAGATATATATCAAAACACTTCTAATGGAAGTAAATTAGTTTATACGGGGTGGAGTGAGAAAAAGGGAATAGAACCGGGAGATCACGGATTATTTAAAATATATTGGTTTCCAAAAAATCTTTCTGGAAATTTTACAGGCAAAATAAGACTTTATTCATGTGCTGAAATATTTAATGTGGAAAAGAACATTAGTTTTGAAGTAATAAAACCAAAGCAAACATTTAATGAAACAAAAGATTTTGATGTTAATGTTGAAACAACAAAAAAATGGGTTGATATAAAAATAAAAGCAAATAAGGATATTAAAGATTTGATTATAATCCCTAAAGAATATCCAATTGGTTGGATTTTTGAGTCAGAAAAAATAGATGAAATAAAAGAAGGTGAAGAAAAAACTATAAGATTAAATTATGAAGCAAGTATTTGGAAACCCGTAGGAATAACATTAGAATTAGTAACAATGGATGGGAAAGATTATAAAACTTTACAATTTATTTTAGCAGAGAAAAAAGAATTTCCTTGGAATCAAGTGATTATTGCCGTTTTATCAATAATAATATTAATCCTAATTTTAATTAATTTAAAAAATATAAAATTAATTAGAAAAATAAGGTGAAAAATTGTTAAAGGTAATTGGCATTGTTTCTGGAAAGGGTGGGGTTGGAAAAACAGTAACAATCATTAATCTTGGCTTAGCTTTGCATGAAATTGGTTATGAAGTAATATTAACAGATACTGATGTTACTGCATCAAATTTGGGTTTACAACTTGGTTTTTATTCTTTTCCCGTAACTCTTCAGAACGTTTTAAAAAAAGAAGCGGATATATTTAAAGCAATTTATTTGCATCAATCAGGATTAAAAATAATTCCATCTTCGATATCTATGACTCAACTTAATGTAAATCTTTCAAAATTAAAAAATTCTTTAAAAGAATTAGATGGTTTAATGCTTGTGGATTCACCCCCAGGATTAAATAAAGATGCCTTAGATGTGATAAACTCTTCTGATGAATTAATTATAGTAACAAACCCAGAAATACCAGCAGTTGCTAATGCAACAAAAGTAATAGAAGTTGTAAAAAGCAAAGATAAAAATATTTTAGGAATTGTTGTTAATAGATATAAAGGAAAGTCTTATGAGTTAAAACCGTGTGAAATTGAGGAAATATGTGGAGTTCCTATAATTGCTGTAATACCTGAAGATTCTAATGTAAAGAAAAGTTTGTTTAAGAAAATGCCTTTGCTTACCTATAATCCATATTCTCCCGCTGCAATAGAATTTAGAAAACTTGCAGGTCAATTAGCTGGAAAAGAATATCAACCACCAAGGTTTGCCTTTATAAAAAGGTATTTTAGGTTTGGGAAATGATTAAAAACATAATATATTTGAATTTAATTAGTTTATTTGTTTTAGTTATTTTAAGTAATCAAGTTTTTGCTGCAGAAGTAAGTATAAGCCCATCTGAATTATGGCTTGACCAAGGACAAGGAAATCAAGTTACTATAACTGCTAATTGTCCCAATTCTACAATAAAAGATTTATCTATAGTTTTTTCTACTCAAGCAACATTTTATCCTCCTAAATGTAAAGGGGAAAGTAGCTGTGATTATATTTTAGAATTAGGACAAAATCTATTTGGAAAACATAAAGTTGATTTAGTATGCGAAGATTTAACAAACGATAGTAAAGAATTCATAGTAAATAAACTTGACTTAAATATCATAAATCCTACAGGGACTGAAATAGAGGAAGTTTATATGGGTGGTGTTTTGGATGTGAATTTAACTTTTACTTTAAACAATCAAGAAATACCTTCTCCTTTTGGGAGTGTTAGTTTTAATGCTTTATTAGGAAATAAAAACTTAGGAAAGGTTACACCTATTCAATATTCAAATGATAAAAAGAAATGGAATTTAAAAATAAGCATTCCTAGAGATATTGATTTAGAACCAGATGAAATTTATACTCTTAAAGTAACAGGTTATTATACTCCCATTTCTCAAACATATCAAGTAACTGCAACAAGTATTGGCTCTGTTCTTTTAAGGCAATCGCTTCAATTAAAAATAGAGAAATTAAATCCTTCTCCTCCTTATTTGGATGCAACAACAACAACAGCTAGTGTTAAAGTTTATTCTTATGCTGGTCCCATAGAAGAATTGGATAAGTCAAATTTTTATGTTCATATTTTTAGTGACTCGAAAGATTATGAATTAGATGTTGATTCAATTAGTTGTGTATCAAATAAAGAAGGCGATGTTTACTCTTGTGACCTTTCTTTCATTTTACCAAAACTTAATCCAGGAGAATATAGTCTTAGTATAGTTGTAACTTATCAAGCCAGAGTAGCATCAAGTACAGAAAAAATAGAATATAGAATCCCCTTTTCAGGACAATTAGTTGATGCTGCTGGAAATGCAATTGGTGGTGTTTTAATAACATTAACTGATGTTGATAATATTCAAAAAATAGAAAGAACATCTTCAGGTTCTGATGGGAAATTTTCTTTAAAAATTCTTCCAGGAAAATATGATATTGAATTAAAGTTCACGGGAATTAGGGCAAAAATCCATAATGTGGATTTAACCGTTGGTTCTGATAATTTAGATAAATTAAGTTCTTCTGGTTTTATAAGATATGATTTAGCGCCTTCTACTATAAATATACCTGGGGTAAGAACTGCAAAATTAGTTGCCTTAGAATTTGGCTTAACGTTTGAATCAGCAGAAATAGCAATACCTTATTCAGATGTAAATGTTTATAATGAACAAAAAATAGAAGTATTTAAATGTGAAAATTGGAATTTTGGAAGGAGAATGTGTGCAGGGGATTGGGAATTAATTTCAAACCCAATTGTTGATACGGTTGATAATAAAGTAATATTTAATGTAACTAGTTTATCGGGTTTTGTGGTTGGTGAAAGAAAACAAATTGGATTAACTGCAATATTAAAACAAGATACTTATTATGTTGGAGATACTGCTGTTTTGTCTGGAAAAGTTATTGATAATGAAGGGAATGAATTAGAAAATGTTGTTATAAAATATAATTCTTCTGATCTTGATATATCTGGTCAAACGAGATCGGGTCCAGGAGGAATTTTTAGTACAACCTTTATTGTTCCTGATAAAGCAAGTGAAGTTCCTTATGAGATAAATGTTTATGCTGAAAAACCTCCTTTCATACCAACAGAATCTTCGGTTTTAATGAAAATTTCAAAAAGAAGGGACTTCACAATTTCTCTTCCAGATGTGGAAACAGTTTATCTTGATGAGGAATCTAATATAGAATTTTCAATAATAAATTCTGGTCAGGTAAACATAACAAATGTTAATGTATATATTAGTGGTATTTCTTCTAAATGGTATCAAATAATTCCACCTAAAGTAACAAGTTTAACTCCTGGGGAAGAAAAAAGATTTAAACTAAATGTTTACATACCAAGTAAAGATTGTAGTGATGGAGGATGCCAACAATATTATTTTGTAAATGTTGAAGTAAGATCGGACCAACTTACAAAATCATCTACTTTCACTTTATCACTTAAAAAACCAGGTGAAAAAACAGTAAATCAAACCCAAGAAACACAAACTGGAGAAGGATTTGTCTTTCCAGAAATTCAATTACCTACGGGATTTATAACTCAGGTTGGAGAAGATATTAATATGTATATTTTAGTAATAGGCGGTGTAGTAATTTTAGCAGCACTTGTATATAAAAAGAAGTTTAAAGGCAAAAAGGATGTTCCAAGAAAAGATATTATTAATTCATTTAATTTAATAAAATCAGAAATAATTTCTGGAAAAAAACTAAGAAAAGGTAGATTAAATATCAATTATAGAAAGGATTATAAACAATTTTAAAATCCTAAAATTTTATTTATAGTTTCTAGGTATCTTTTTAATTCCTCAATTTTTAAGTCTCCCATATGCGCTATCCTAAAAGTCAAATCTTTTATTTTCCCATAACCGTTTGAAAAAATATAACCTTTTTCGTATAATTTAGTTTCCAACTCATTGAGATTTATATTTTTTGTGTTTTTAATACATGTGAGTGTATTGGATGCATATTTTTCTTCAGCGAACAATTCAAAATTTTTCTTTGCCCATTCCCTTGTAATCTCACCTAAAGTTTCGTGCCTTTTAAATCTATTTTCTAAACCTTCCTCGTTAAGAATTTTTTCTAATTGATAATTTAATGCTTTTAAAAGAGAAATGGATGGCGTTGTTGGGGTTTGATTTTTTTCTAAGTATTTTAAGAAAATTTGGAAATTAAAATAATAACCCTTGTTATTAATTGTTTTTGATTTCTCTAAGGCTTTTTCACTAACTGAGCAAACAGCCAAACCGGGCGGGACTGCTAATGCCTTTTGAACGCCAGCTAAACAAACATCTATTCCAAGTTTATCAACTTCAATTTTAATTCCTCCCAAAGAGCTAACGGTATCCACCAAAAAACAAACATTTGGATATTTTTTAATTATTTTTGCAATCTCATAAATTGGATTTGTAACACCCGTAGAGGTTTCATTATGAACTAATGTCACAGCATCATATTCGTTAGAAGAAAGTTTTTCCTCAACTATTTTTGGTTTAACGCCCAAACCCCAATCTATTTTAAGCAGGTCTGCTTTTTTTCCATTTATCAATGTAATTTCATGCCATCTCTCGCCAAAAGCACCATTTGCTATATTTAAACATTTTTCTTTTACGCAATTCCTTATAGCCGCCTCCATTAAACCCGTACTTGAGGAAGTAGAAATAAAAACATTATTTTCGGTAAACATTAATCTTTTTAATTTATTTATTGTGGAAATTAAAAGCTCACCAAATTCTTTTGTCCTATGGCCTATCACAGGTTCGCTTAATTTTAATAAAACATCCTCACTCACATCAACGGGTCCTGGAATAAATAATTTTTTGTTCATTTAATTACCTATTCTTTTTAAATTTTGTTAGTTCAAGTTTGTTCATGGATTCTTTAAATAATTTTTTAATTTTTTTAACAACATTTATTGGTAATTTAACATTAAATTGATGTACTAATTCGTCAAGAAAATCATATAAATAAAAACAAAAACGATAATCTCCATTTTTTGTTTGCCAAATGCATTCATTTATTACAATATCCCATTTTACATTTGTTTCTTTTATTATTAACAAAACATCTTCTTTATCTCCAATTCTTTCAGTTATGCTTTTTGATAATATTATATCCTCTGGTGAAATTATAGAAACTGTGAGATTTCCAAATTCAATTTTTTCTCTTATTCTTTTTATTATTCCTTCTGATATTTTTAATTTAAAAACATTATTTGCAAAGAGGTCTAAACTATAATCTTTAAATACAAGTTTGTATGGTTCCCCTTTTCTCTTTGGGGAAAATTCTATTTTAAAACCTATTTTTTTAAGAATTTTTATAAGATATTTTCTATCT
>CAZFVX010000030.1:1483-9222 GCA_964522675.1 uncultured archaeon | reverse complement strand
AAAATATGAATTTAACAAATTCTTCTTCCATTCGCTTCCATTAAATCTTTTTTAATATAGATTGGTGAATTTGTTCTTACGGCAATTGCTATCGCATCGGAGGGTCTTGAATCTAAATTTAAAATTTTATTTTCTTGCTTTAAAATTAAGTTCGCATAATATGTATTATTTTTTAAGGAATGTATTTTAACCATTAAGACTTTTATATTTAGTAAATCAAACACATCTTTAATTAAATCATGAGTTGTTGGTCTTAAACCAATTCTTTTTTCTAAACCATTTTGTATTGAATAAATTTGTTGTTCTGTGGTTATCATAGAAAGTTGAACGCACTCCGAAACTAAATAAATAGTATTTTGCTTATTAGTGCTAACGCTTGCGTTAACAAACCCCTTTGTAGAAAGTTCGGGTAAATTTTCTAATTCATATTTTTGAGTTTCGAAATAATAAGTTATAATTAAAACCAAACAAATAACTAAACCTATATATATTAAATTTTTACCCAAAATTTTATTTTTCTTTTTCATATCAAAAAGTAACTTAAAGCTTCTTGAATATTTTCAACTTCCTTAACTTTAATGCCAACTTCTTTTTCAATATCAACCTTTTTTGGAATCATTTCTGTATGGCAAATTTGAAATGAACCAATTTTTTGACAATATTTTTTAGATTCGTATTCAACTTCCTTAGATTGACCTAAAGGAACCAAAAACAATTTTGCGCCAACATCTCTCGATGCATTTGCCTTTTGTAAAACATTCCCAACAGGCCCTATTGTACCATCATGATTTATTATTCCCGTCATCATCACACTCGAATTTATTTTTTTGTTTTCTAATGCTGCTATTGTTGCTATTGTTAATGCCGCTCCCGCTGAAGGACCTTCAATTACGGTAGCGTTTGCATGAATCGTATAAACTAAATCATATTTTGATAAATTTAATCCGGTTACATTCTCTGCAACCATTTTCGCAATCCTTATTGAATTTTGTGTATCGGTCCAGAAGAGCAAACGATCAATATTTACTAAAGTTTTTCCGGTTCCGGGGAATGCTTGAACTTCTAAACTTGTTACAACGCCATTACCTTCCTGATCTACAGCGGGAATTTTAATTGAAGCCAAAGAAACATTTTCTGGAATTATTGGTTCTTCGCAAGGTAAATATTTTATTATTGGTGAGGTTGAAAGATTTTTATAAATAACGGTTCTAGGAGTTAAAGAAACACCAATAAAATATCCCACCAAAATCCCCAATAAAATGAATAAGAAATAAAATTTTTTCATACTAATCTTAATTGATTAGTAAAATAAAAATTTTTCTATTCAAGAACACCTAAAATAATTTATTCCCAAACACCTAAAATAATACTATGTGTTTTGCTCTTAAGGGAATGGTTTTGAGAGTAGAGAATGGAAAAGCGCTTGTTGATTTTGGTGGAGTGAGGAAGAAAGTGAATTCTGAGTTTCTGGACGTGGAAGAAGGTGACAGGGTCTTGGTATTTAACGGGATTATCATAGAAAAGGTGTGATCATGGTTTTTCAAATCCTACCCGTAAAGAATAAAGAATTATTTCTACGATATGCCGTGCCCTGCGGAGAGGTTCTGGTTAAAAGAGGCGATTTAAGAAAAGAACTTTTGAAAAAACTACATGACTCGGTTATGTATGGACAAGACATTGATTTGCCCGTTGAAAGATTCTTCCCGGTTGCTTCAAAAATGTGCACCATTCTTGCTAAAAAAATGGGAAAGAAAGCCATAGATGATGAGGTTATCAGGAAATATTTCCTGATAGAGCATGAAAAGGCTCTGCTCTGGAGAAAGCAGATTAAACCAGACATTAACATAAAGGACTGTCGGGTGTATCCTGGAAGGGTGATAAAGATATATTCTGGAAAAGCCCTTGTGAAAACACCCATGGGAGAGGTTATGCTTAGAACCGACTTTGTAAAGAATCTAAAACCTCGGGACTGGGTGACCAAGCATTATGATTATGTAATAGAAAAAATAAAAACAAGCTATCTAAATAGAATGTTGAGAAGATGAGAAGTAGAGAAACCTTAGGAACGGCTTTGGCCTTGCTGACCGCTCTGGTTAGTGGTCTGGCGATTCCCGTAAACAAGATATTTGTTGTTAATCTAGATCCCATAGTCTTTACAGCAGTAAGGGCAATTATAATAGGGTTGGTGTTTTTTGTTTTATCTATTATAACCAGAAGTTTTAGAAAGGAAGAATTAATCAAAAACTGGAAGTACCTTGCCTTAATCGCAATAATAGGAGGCTCATTTGCTTTTATGCTATTCTTTACTGGTCTGAAACTAACAACGGCTGGGAGAGGAGCATTTCTGCATAAAACCCTTCCCCTGTATGTGAGCATTTTTGCATTTTTCCTTCTCAAAGAAAGCATCCCAAGGAAGCAGCTTTATGCCATGATACTCATGTTTTTGGGCACTGTTGCTATATTCTCGGCAAGGATAAATCCAGCAGAACTGTGGATGAACCCGCAGCTCGGAGATATCCTGATAATATTGGCTACGGTCATGTGGGCTCTGGAGAATGTCATTGCCAGAAAGGCCATGATAAACGGGGAGGAAAATTTCGTGGTTTCTTTTTCAAGGATGTTTTTCGGCGGGATTATACTCTTCGGTGCTGTTATCCTGGGCGGTAGGGTTGATGTTCTTATTGGTATGACCCCCCAGCAGTGGACGAGCATTTTTGCTTCTGCTGGCATCCTGTTTTGCTATGTCCTGTTTTGGTACTGGAGCATAAAATATATAAATGTCTCCAAGGCATCCGTTCTGCTTTTGCTGGCACCCGTGGTTTCCTTGATTATAGGCGTCATGTGGTTTGGTGAACCAGTCCCACTAATTCAGTTGTTAGGCTCCGCGCTTATACTGATAGGAGCTTACTTCACGGCAAGGGTAAAAAGTGCATTCAGAACAGGTATATAAGAAATGTTTTATTGAAAAATTTTTAATTAACTTATTTTTATAAAAAGATTAAAGGGCAAAGACGTGCCCTTGGTCGATACCAATTAGTTAAGTTGGTTATCCAAACCTTCTCCTCTACTCTGCAACCCCATAAGCACCATTGATACGGCTTAGGGCTGCTTTCTTCCGAACCTGACCCGGTTCACCATATCAATGATCCTATGGGACAGAGCTTCACAGTTAAAGGCCTGGGCCAAACTTAACTAACTGATACCTTCCTTGGGCTTCGGCCCCCGCATATAGACGGTTTCGGGTTACAGGGGACGCCTAACCCCCCGGCCTAGTCTTTGCCCATTTAAATATTAATAAATAAAATTTAAAAATAACTTAAAACTCGTTTTAAATCTTTTCTAGATGAGTGTGAAAAACTTTATCGAGAAGTATAGAAAATAATTGTTTTAACGAATTTTTTTCAGGAAATTTATTAAAGAAATTTAACTAAAAACGATTATATATTATTAGGGATTTTTATGCACGAATTTCATTTGCCTTTTGGTCCTCAGCATCCGGCGTTAGCAGAGCCCATACATTTAAAACTTAAAGTTGATGGAGAAACCGTTAAAGACATTGAATTTTCTGTTGGTTATAACCACAGAGGAATTGAAAGGGGATTAGAAGAACACACATGGATAAAAAGCATTTATCTTTCCGAAAGAATTTGTGGTATTTGCTCAAATGCACATCAAAGTTGTTTTTGTCAAGGAATTGAAAAACTTTTGGGAATTGAAATTCCAGATAGAGCAAAGTATATAAGAACAATAATTTCTGAACTTGAAAGAATACAATCCCATATGCTTTGGCTTGCTCTTAGTGGTTATGAAATTGGCCTTGATACGATTTTCCATTATGTTTGGAGAGACAGAGAGATTGTTAATGAAATTTTAGAAAGAGTTTCGGGAAATAGAATTGTTAATTCAATGAACACAATTGGTGGCGTTAGAAGGGATTTTCATTTAAAAGAAATAAAAAGAGCAGAAGAAGATTTGGATAAGCTTGAACAAAGAATTGAATATTATTTAAATGTTTTTAATAAAGATGTTTTAATTAAGAAAAGATTAAAGAATATTGGTTTTTTACATAAATTTAAAGCAGAAGAACTTAATGTTGTTGGCCCAATGGCGAGGGGTTCCGGAATTAATTATGATGTAAGAAATAACGAAATGGAAAGTTTTGTGTATAAGGAATTAAAATTCAAACCAGTAATTGAGGAAAAAGGTGATGTTTTTTCAAGATCTATTGTAAGAATAAAAGAAATCTTAGAATCAATAAGATTAGTTCAGGAAGCTTTAATAGAATTGCCCGAAGGAGAAATAAAAGTTAAGGTTCCAAGGATTTTGCCAAAAAAAGAATCAATCTCCAGGGTTGAAGCTCCGAGAGGAGAATTGTTTTATTATATAAAATCTAATGGCGAAAAACCATACAGAGTAAAAATAAGAACACCTACATATGCAAATATAATCTCTTTACCTTATATGATGAAAAACCAGCAGGTTGCAGATATACCAATAATTCTCGTGTCTTTAGATCCTTGTATCGCTTGCTGTGATAGAATGACTATAGTTGATTTAAAAACCAACAAAGAAAAAATTCTAACAAGAGAAGAAATAAGAAAAATGAGGATTAATAATGATAAATGAAATTTTTCAAATACTTATATTCCCTGGTTTATTGGGAGCAATTGGTTTTGGTTTTTTTTACGAAGGTTTATTTAGAAAAATAACTGCTCACATGCATAATAGAATTGGTCCTCCTGTATGGCAACCCCTTTTAGATTGGGTGAAATTAATGCTTAAGGAAAATATAAACCCAGAGCATGCCGAAAAAATTTTGTTTACTCTTTCTCCAATAATTTCTTTAGCCTCTGCCCTAACAGTTATATTTTTTATTCCAATTGGCAATTTTCACTTAATTTCTTTCACGGGGGATTTATTTTTAGTTATTTATTTACTATCCTTATCCACTATTTGTTTTGCCTTTGCCGGCTTCTCTTCTTCTTCACCGTTTGGTTCTTTAGGTGCCATAAGAGAAATTACTCAGTTTTTCGCTTACGAATTTCCTTTTATTATTTCTTTAGTAATCGTTGGTCTTTTTACTGGGTTTAAAACTTTACCCTTTTTTGCGTGGCAATTTCCCCTGGCCACAATTGCTTTTTTGTGTTCTTTACAAGGTAAAATTTCTCTTCCCCCATTTCATATTCCCGATGCGGAGCAGGAAATCGTTGCGGGGCCTTTAACAGAATATTCTGGTTCAAGATTAGCTATGTTTTCTTTGGCGAAAGCAATAAGATTATGGGTTTTAATATCTTTAACCACGGTTTTATTTTTTGGTGGTGGGAGTTTGATTTTATTTTTTGCAAAATCTCTTATTATTTTATTTTTATTAATTGTAATGAGGGTTATATTCGCAAGGCTTAGAATTGACCAATCATTTAAATTTTATTTTTGGTTTTTAGGACCACTTGCTTTATTAGATTTTGTAAGAGTTTTATTTGGATATTATTGGTGAAAAAATGAAATTGATATTTGAATCATTAAAAAGATTGGTAACAAAACCATTTACAATAAAGTATCCTAAGGTTAAGATTTTACCGCCAAAAGGTTTTAGGGGAATGCACGTTTGGGATAAAAAATTATGCATATTTTGTGATGTATGTGAAATGAACTGCCCAGCGAGGGCGATAAAGGTTTACAAGGAAGAAAGAAAATATGTTGTTGATTTAGGGAAATGTATATTTTGCGGTTTATGTGAAGACCTTTGTCCCACGGGGGCAATTAAATTGGGAAGATACTATGAGCTCTCGGAAAAGGAAAGAAGAAAACTAATTCTAAAATTCGATGGAGAAAGGAAAACCAAGAAATAATTTATCTAGGATATTTAAAATTTTTAATTAATTTTTTAGGTAAAATTCCGGGATTTAAATCTATAATTTTTTTCTGGGTGTAAGGCTCTTCTCCAAATTGAGAATAAATCTTCATTTTTTATCTTCCTTTAGTTTTATATAAATTATCTTGCATTTCTTTTAATTCTTTAACAAGATTTTCATCAGAAGGATCCCCATAAATACCCAATGAACAATAAAATTTATGTTGTGTAGAAGAAAGTGTTAATTTTTTACCATCTTTATTAAAATGTATTTTTGTATTACTAAATGAATTATTTTCACAATCTTCGCTAAAGCTAAAAGTTTTTTTATTATTACCAATCTCTCTAAAACCAGAATCCTCTAATAATTTTTTTATTTTATTTTTAATAATATTACATTCTCCTAAATCACAGTTTGAATCATATCCTGGACAGTTTTTAGGGACAGTTTGGTAGTTGAATATTTTCATTTTACCCCCTAAAAAATCAATACCAATTAATTTGTAAAAAATTTTAAAAATTTTTAGTTAACCTTTCAACAAAATCAACTACTTTTTTAACGGATTCTTTAACCTCTTTACTCATTTCTTTTCCAAACCCAAATTCTTTTGGTTGAATTCCTATGAAAATAATTTTTGGTGAAATTTCTTGTTTAATTCCCCTTAAAAATAAAGTTAAAGGTAAATTATGAGTCGAGATTAAAAACTCTTGAATTTCATTTTCCTTTATAATTCTAAACTCTCCGGGTTTACCGCCAAAATCACAAGAATCTAAAATCACAATTAATTTTGGTTTAAGTTTTATTATTTTCCATATCCAATTCTCGGGAGTTAATGTTTTTATAAATAAAAAATTTTCATTTTTTATTTTATTTTTTAATTTCTCTACGACCTCTAAACCAACTTTATCATCCCCCTTAAGTTCATTCCCAACACCAATTATCACCATTTTCATATTATTATAAAAGATTTGAAAAATAAATAATACTTAGGATTAATTCAAAGTGGAGAAATATGCTCGAATCATTGATATCTATAAAGGAGGTAAATAAAAAGCCGTATTTAATGTTTTTTTGGGCTTTGTTAATTTCAACAATAGGAATTTTAATTAGTAATGAATTAAGTTTTGAAACGGGTCTTATGTCCGTTGTTTTTACCGTTATCCCATCCGTTTATTTTGTGACTTATTTAATAAAAATAGAAGAAAAAAAGGAAGAGGAAGAGATAAAAAAGCATTATGAAAAAATGTTTTGGAAGAGGCACGAAAAAGATATTTTATTCCTTCTTTATTATTTTTTTGGTTTAACTTTAAGTTTTGCTTTTTGGGCTTTTATTTTACCAGATAGTTTTTTTGATATACAAATAAATACAGTAACACAAATCCATGGGATGATTATAAACCTTGGACTTTTTGAGGTAATATTATTTAATAATTTAAAAGTTATGCTCGTTTGTTTTATTTTATCTTTATTGTTTGGGACGGGCGCTGTTTTTATAATTGCTTGGAACGCTTCTGTTTTAGGGGTTTATATAGGAAGTCTTTCAAAATCTATATTTCATATTCCAATAGTTACATTATCTTTTTTACCCCATGGTATACCCGAAATCTGTGGATATTTATGCGCGGGTCTTGCTGGTGGAATTTTATCCGCTGCCATAATGAGAGGGCATAATAAAAAAATATTAAAAATAATATTCATAGACAGTTTAAAAATCCTATTTTTGGGTGCAATTTTAATACTGTTGGGCGCGGGCATAGAAGCTTGTTTATAATTTTTATTTCCTTTCTCCAAGTTCTTTAAGTTGTTCTCGTATTTTCCCTCTTTTCCTAGAAATAAAATACCTACTTATAAAATTACTATTTTTTTCTTTTTCTTGAAGAATTTTAT
>CAZFVX010000030.1:0-1383 GCA_964522675.1 uncultured archaeon | reverse complement strand
TTAAACAAAATGGTTATTAACTTTTGAATAAGAATTGTCGATTGTCGAAATAAAGATTTATATTTCACTTAAACCAAAATAAATAATATTGGTGATAAAATATGGATAAAGCAAAAATTGGAAATTGGGCTTTTATACTGGGAGTGATTTTAGCAATTCTTGGCGGAGCTTTAGGAGGTTACTTATCAGCATATGCACCTTGGATTACATTGCTTTTAGTGATTCTGGGGTTAATAGTGGGGTTCTTAAACATATCACAAAAAGAAACGACGGAATTTTTAGTAGCGGCAATTGCTTTAGTTGTGGTTGGTACTGCTGCTCAATTAAGTACAATTGATTCTGTGGTTCCTCTATTAGGTTCAATGATTCAAGCAATGGTAGCAAATGTTGCGGTATTTGTTACACCGGCGGCTTTAGTGGTTTCGCTAAAAGCAGTTTATTCCTTGAGTAAATCAGTAGAATAAATTTTTACATTTTTTATTTTTAAATTTATGAGATTTTTTTAGTTTTATTTTTAAATTTTTGTAAGAAAAATAGTTTTAAATATTCTAAAAACATTTTTATAAAAGTGGTTTCATGGCCGTTGTGAACGACAAATCAAAATGCATATTATGTGGAAGTTGTATTGGCGTTTGTCCTCGATCGGCACTAACTTTAAGTGGACAAAAAATTAATTGCGATCCTTCTAAATGTATTAATTGCAAAATATGTGTTGAGTTTTGCCCAATGGGAGCATTAAGGTTGGAGGGAGAAAATGATTGAAAAAGAATGGGATGTTATAGTTGTTGGTTGCGGTCCTGGAGGTTCTGGGGCGGCTTTTTCCTGTGCTTCCAATGGTTTAAAAGTTTTAGTGATAGATAGGAATCAAGAGATTGGTGTTTTTAAAAGGTGTGGCGAAGGTTTATCAAGATCTTCTTTAAAAAGAATGGGTTTAGAACCAGATAAAAAATGGATTAACCGAGAAATTTTAGGTGCCACTTGTTATGCTCCAAATGGGAAATTTGTAAGAGTAGATTACCCCAAAGGTGAAGGCTGGGTTATTGAAAGAAAAATATTTGATAAATATTTAGCAAGAAGGGTAGTTAAAGCGGGAGCAAAAATTTTATCTAAAACCGAATGTTTGGGTTTAATTAAAGAAAACGGAAAAATTAAGGGAGTGAAAATCAAAACCCATGGCCTTGGAGGAGAAATTTTTGATTTAAATGCAAAAATAATTATTGCTTGCGATGGCGTTGAATCTAAATTAGCGAGGGAAGCGGGGATAAACACAACTTTAAAACTTACTGATATTTGTTCTTGTGCTCAATTTGAAATGACGGGGATTGATATTGATCCAAACAGGATAGAATTATATTTTGGAAACGATATAGCGCCGGGTGGTTA
>CAZFVX010000029.1:0-9414 GCA_964522675.1 uncultured archaeon | reverse complement strand
TTTCTTTTAAGGGATTTATAGAAATACAATATTTCTTATCCTTTTCTATTTTATACCCTTTGCTTTTAATTAAATTCAATATCTCAGACATAACTTTTTTAGTTTCCTTTACTTTGGGATGAAGCATAACCTTTTTAGTTTTGGAAAAGTAAAAACAACAACCATTTTCAAAAATCGATGGAATATCAAAATAAGCATTTAATACCTTTATTACTCTTTCTCCATATTTAACTGACCTACCAGAACAAAAAACAATAGGTGGATAACCCTCAGAACGCATAAAATCAATAATTTTAGCTAATTTTTCCATTTCCTTGGTAACTATAAAATTTTCAATATAATCCTTATTTAACACCGTTCCGTCTAAATCAGAGATAATAAGCTTAATATTGTTCATAAAAATATTTTCAAATCATTTTTTAAGTATTTAAGCAATTATTATTTAAATTTAAAAATTAAATTTAAAACACGAAATATTTATGAAGAATTTTTTGAAGAGGAAGTTAAAGAGGCTTTAAATGTATTAGATGAATTAAGGGAGCTTATATGGAGTTAGCAAGATATTTTCAAAACTATTTAAAATACTGCAAAGAAATTAAAAACCTCGTTCTTAAATATATTGATGCAAAAATTTATGTTTTTGGCAGTGTTGTTAAGAATGAATACTCAATTGGTTTAAGTGATATAGATGTTGCAATAGTCTCAAATAAATTTAATGATAGAGAAACCAAATTAAAAATATATGATTTGCTTTTTGATAAATTTTTCTCAACGCCTTTTGAATTTCATTTACTTACTCAAAAACAATGGAAATTTTATAAAAGATTTATTGAAAAATACATTGAAATATAAATTTTAAGTTAGCAAAGGATTTTTACTCCTTTTCTTAAAAACTAAGCTCAGCGTAAAATTTATAAATCTCTAAAACTCTGAATTTCTAAAGAAAACTTCTTAGTGTCTAAAAGGAAAAATTTAAAATTTTGAATATTCTCTCTTTCAAAAAGTGATTTATTTTTTGAAATCCATCGAATAAATTTTTTATCAACTGTTAAAAAGCCATCAAGTTTATTAGAAAGAGCTGTTAAAAAATGAAGAATATCATAAGTTTTTACATCTCTTGTTAAAGAACTAAGAACATCCTTATTAGAAAAAAGAAATATTATATCTTTTTCGATTCCAATAGCTTCAAAACCTGTTAAAAAACCAGCAAATTTTTTACCGAATTTTTTAAAAAACATACTTATTCTTTTTTCTGGTTTCTCTTCAACTGTTCCACAAAATTTTTTTACTAACTCTTTTTCGCTTTTTTCATAACATATTTTAAAAAAGAATTCTTCAAGAGTAAAAGGAGAAATACAAAATATTATTTTTTCAATTACTTCTTCACTAAGTTCTCTCTTTAAAATATTCCACCCATCAGAAAATAAAGCCATGAAACCACCTGTATCTAAGTAAATCCTCATAAACTCACCGTTTTGCAAAAATAGGTATCTTTCTAAAATCTTTACCAAGTTTTATTAATCCTCTTTTTTCTGGAGATAATATATGAATAAATTTATGAAAAATCCCAGTAAGTCTTGAAAGTTGAAGTAAATTCATTCTTTTATAACCACCTAAAACAAAATATAAAGCTATTATAGGGGCATGAAAAATTATAATTTTTTCAGGAAATTTCTCAAATTCCTTTTCCATAAGAGCTAAATATTTTTCTTTCTCTGCTTTTTTAAAAAATTCATAATCTATTTTTACCATTTTTGGATAAAATTTAAGGGTTGTTGAAAGATAAAAAGATAAAGGATATATTTCATCCAAACATTTTACATTTTTTTCTATTTTTTTCAATTTTTCTTCAAACTCTTCAATTCTTTTTTCAGAGATTTTTAAATTTTTTATTTGATCATACATTTTTCTTAACTTTATTATCATTTCTTGAGAATATTCTATAAGACAATTTTGATAAGAAGATGAATTTAAAATTTCAAATATTTTTTCCATAAACATTTCAATTTTATTAATTACTCTCTCTCTTTCTGGAGATCTTTTTGATGACATTATATAAGCAAGTTTAAAGGACTTTATATAAGGATATTTCTCTATCTTTTCTTTTATTAATGGTTCATAAACAAAAACTGAAAAAATAAATGAAGATTGTTGAAGTTTCATATTAATTAATTTAACAGAAGGATATATAAATCTCTAACTCTCATTATCCTCTCATATCATAAATAAACAGAATAAAGAATTAGCGTAAAATTTATAAATCTTAAATTTAATTCAAAAATATCTTTTTGGTGGGTCTTTGGAATTTCCACCCAAGTCCCCACCGTTCTTCTTATTTCTTTGAGAATAAACTTTTTATTTAAAAAAACAAAAAATTAATTGAAAATTATGAAATATGATTTGCAAGGAACCACGATGCAACTTTTAAATATAGAATTAAATGAAAATGAGAGTGTTATCGCTGAATCCGGAAGACTGGTTTTTATGAGCGATAATATAAAAATGGAAACAAAAGCTAAAGGTGGTTTGTGGGCTTCTATAAAAAGAGCATTTGCTGGTGAATCATTCTTTTTGGTAGATTTTACTTGTTTAGGGGGAAAGGGAATTGTTTCCTTTGGTTCGGAGTTTCCCGGTAAAATTATACCAATGGAATTAAAGGAAGGGGAAGAAATAATAGCGCAAAAGGATGCTTTCCTTTGTTCTGAAGAATCTGTAACGTTCGATGCAACATTTACTAAAAGAATAGGCGCTGGTTTACTTGGTGGTGAAGGATTAATTTTAATTAAATTAAAAGGTCCAGGTTTAGTTTTTTTCAACGTTGGTGGCGAGGTAACAGAGATCAAGCTCGAAGAAAACCAAAAAATCAGGGTTGATACGGGAAATTTAGCAATGTTCGATGCTTCTGTGGATTATAGCGTGGAAAGAGTTAAGGGAATTAAAAACATGATTTGGGGTGGTGAAGGTTTATTTTTAGCGACTTGCACAGGACCTGGGAGAGTTTGGGTACAAAGTATGCCTGTGGGAGAGTTAGCGGGAAAATTAGCGGAATATCTACCTTCAACAAGAGAAGGAAAATCTAGTTTAGCTGCTATGGCCGCGGGTGGAATAATAGGATCTATATTAAGTAAGAGGTGAATATGCCTGAAACAAAATATTTTTTAAAATTGGGTGGATTACTTATACTCGGTTTAATAGCATTTGCTATAGCGGGAATTCTTTTTGTTGTATTGCTCCCCCACATTTTATTAATAACGGTTGGAATTCTTTTTTTAATTCTTATTTTCATACTTATTTGGGTTATAGTTTATATGGCTGTTGTCTTTATAGTTGCAATCTATTATTTCTTTAAACCCATGAAAGTTAGCAAAAAAGGAAAATACACAATAAAAAAGACAAAAGAAGCAGGAAAAAGAAGCAAAGGAAAATCTAAAAAATAATTATTTTTCGTACTTTTCTAAATATTTTTTAATTGCGTTTCTCGTGTATGGTTCAATTGGAAGTTTCAATGCTTCTTCTAAAGAAACCCAAATGTATTCCTGAGCTTCTGAATTTAATTTTATTTTAGTGGAACTGGTTTTACATGCAAAATCGAGAAATATAAAATGTTTCTTTTTCCAAAACACATCATCAAAAATAAACTCTTGAAGACCTATAAATTTAATATCATAAATATCCAACCCAGTTTCTTCTTTTACTTCTCTTTTTAGTGCCTCTTTAATTGTTTCTCCTAGTTCAATATGTCCTCCAGGGATTGTATATTTTCCTCTCCATTTATGAGACTTTATTAATAAAACTTTACGTTCTGAATTAAAAATTAGTGCCCCAACTGTTGGCTCGGGATATTTTTTCATACTTTAATTAAGAATTTATAAATTATAAATTTGAATTTTCTGAAAAATTAAGTTTAAAAATTTAATTTCTAAATTTAAATATGAAAGTGTCAATTGTTTTTGATTTCGATGGGGTTTTATTTCCTTTACCTACAACTTTGGAAAGATTAGCTTTTGACTATCTTGCAGAAAACCCAGATTTAACAGAGGACTTACTTAAAACAGCAGAAGAATTAGGAAATCTAGAAAAACAATTAAAGGAGAGTGAACCACAAAATTACGAGAAGGGTATATTAAATGCTTATGAAAATGAATTTCTAAAAAAATACGAAATCACCGAAGATTTTATTAAGGAGAGGGCACAAAAATATGGAGGAGAAATTCCAGATTATGTAAAAAGGGGAATCAGCTCTTTAGGTGATTATGAATTAATTATAATTAATACCGGAACTCCAAAACAAATGATGGACATAATGCTTAAAAAAGCAGGAATTCACGATAAATTTTCAGAAATATATGCAAATGAGTTTTTAATAGAAAATGGAAAAGTTATTGGTTTTAACAAAAATAAATTCTTTGCGGACGGAGAAGAAAAGTTAGGAAAATATAACGAAATCCCAGGAAAGAAAATTGTTGTAGGCGATAGTTACCCAGATATACCCTTAATAAATCACCCAGAAACAGGAATATATCTTACTTTTGAACATGCTCCAGAAGAACTTAAAAACGCCGTGAAAAAGAGATTTGATAAGTCCTGTATTTATAAAAACCCAGAAGAGTTATTTACTAACATTGATGAAAGAATTAAAAAAGTAACAGAATTGTTTAAATAAACCCTTCGGGGATTGACCTTTCTGAGATTTCACCCACATAATTTTTTTCCATCATCTCTTTGATTTTTTTCATGTTTTTTGTGTGTCCCAGAACCCACATTAATTTTACTAAAGCGGTTTCTGGGGTCCAATCACAGTAATTCCCCATCACACCAATTTTAACTAATTTTCTCCCGGTTTCATAAACATTCATATTGATTCTTCCAAAAATTGTTTGTGGGCTCATGGCAACGGGAATACCAGAATTAATTAAGTTTTCGATTTCGCTTATAATTGGTGTGCAAAACTTGTCTTTTTTATTTGTTTGCACATGCCCCAAACCAGTCCCCGCTAAAACAACCCCGTCATAAAACTTTCCTAAAGATTTCACGAATTCTGGCTTTATTCCTGGATGAATCCATATTAAACAAACATTGGGATTTATTTTTGTATCTAGAATTAAATCTCTTTTTCCTCTTTTTTTAAAATCATTTCTTAAATATTCAATTTCTCTTTTTTCATACCAAACTTTTGCATATGGTAAAACATTAATTGATTTAAATGTATCCCTTCTCGAAGTATGCATTTTCCTAACTTTAACTCCGGAATGAACATAGTTGAAAGTATCAGACATTTCCCCATGCATGCAAACCACAACTTCTGCTATGTCACTTAAAGCAGTTAAAACCGAACAAATTAAATTCATTTCGGCATCACTTGAAGGTCTATCGCTTGATCTTTGAGAACCAACTAAAACCACGGGTTTAGGTAAATTTTGTAGCATAAAAGATAAAGCAGCTGAAGTATAGTGTAAAGTATCGGTCCCGTGAGTTAAAACTATACCATCACTATTTTTAATTTCTTTTGCAGTTTCTTTTGCTATTATTTTCCAATGTTCTGGGCTCATATCCTCGGAAAATAAATTAAATAACATCCTTCCCTTTACATTTGCCAATTCTTTTAATTTTGGAAAATTTTGAATTAAATCCTCGGGTGTGAAAGCGGGATATACCGCTCCAGTTTCATATTCAATTTTAGAGGCGATCGTCCCCCCACAACCCAAAACAGACACAGTTAGTTTTTTTGGATCAGATTTAATCTTTAATTTTTCAAATTCTTTCTTTTTTCTTTTTTCTAATAATTCGATCTTAACTTCTTTCTCAAAACCTATTCCCACATTATAACCATTTTCTAGTTTTAACACAATAGAATTTGGGTCTTGTGTTTCCGGCTTCGGCATTAAAATTCCAATATACTCAAATCCTTCTTTCTCAACCTTAATTTTATCTCCGATTTGGATTTTCTTGGCTTTAAATAAATTTTGCAATGTTTTTGAATACATAATTTAATATAAAAATTTAATAATAAATAATCTTTCTTCTAGAAAAAATTGAAAAAATAAGAAATTAAATTTTTACTCTAATTTAAATACTTTATCATTTGGTCTTACTCTATCTTTAACCTTTAAACCAATTGCATCCCCTGCTTTTGCTTCTTCTACAGGTTGCTTTTCAATCTGCATCGAATCTACTGTTTGCTCAAAATTAGTGTTTGCACCCTCGATTTTTATTTTATCCCCTATTTTTAAGGTATCTGATAATTCAATCACAGCCACACTTATATTAGTGAAATAATGTGTAACCTTTCCAACTAATTTCTTTTCTACTTCTTCCATAATTATCTTATAAAAAATTAATTTAAATTTCTTTCTAAGTTTTCTTTTAATTTACAAAAGGCACAAATATTAAGATTTGTTGGAAAGCCACAATTTTTACACAATTTTATCTTTTCTTTTCGTGGCTTAAGATTTTCTTTTATTTTTAAAAAACTTTTTAAGAAATTTATTTTAAAACCGGGTTTTTCTTTTTCGAGTTCATCGAGTAATTTTTTCATTTTAATTTGAGTTGCATTTTTAGCATATGGACATTCCCCGTTATAAAAATTAATTTCATTTAACAAGACATAAACAATGTTTTCCTTTTCGCTACAAAAATAAAGTGGTTTCGCCCTGCCTATAAGTTTAAGTTTTTTATTGCTTTCTGTAATCACACTCAATCTTGCAAGCTGATCCAAATCTTGATTGATCATGTTTATAAAAATAAATGCAAGTTCATCATCGAGGTTATGCCCGACAACAACAAAATCAAACCCATTTTCATAAGCAAATTTATTAATTAGATAACGCTTTATTAATCCACAATAACTGCATATGGGTTTTACAAGTTTTAATTTTTTTCTTAATTTATTAATTTCATCTATGGTTTCAATTTCTTTATTTGCCTTAATAATGTTTAACTTAATATTATAATTTTTAGCAAAGGTATTAACAACTTTTTTACATTCATCACTATACTTTTTAATGCCCAGATCAATAAAAATTAATTCGAAGTTAATATTATAGGTTTTTGCAAATTTATTCATTAAAAAAGCTAAAGCCATACTATCTTTACCACCAGAAACGGCAACAATAACTTTTTTTCCTTTTAATTTCTTAATTAATTTCTCTACTTTTCTTTCATAATATTTTATAAAGTGCTTTCTGCAAAATTTATTTCCATACACTTCAATAACAGGATTAGTTTTACAGCATCTCATAATATTAAAGGGGATTTTAAAATTAAAAACAGGATTCTTTTAAAGCCTTTTTTACTTCCTTAACAAAAATTTCAGCATCTTCGATAGCAGTTAAGGCATCATCTTTTTTAGGTTTATATTCAAATCCATATAATGCTTCATGCCTTTCTATTCTATGGATATTTAAAAAATTTATTATATAGAGAGGTATTTTATCGCTGTATTTTTCTTTTAAATATAAATAAAGGGCAAAATGGCTTTTCTCTTGAATACCATCGCAATAAAGCAATGCACGAGCAGCATGAAACATTGCCATATAAGCTTCAAGTACGGCAAATTCAAAAAACTTAAGTTCAACTGCTTCCTTAGCTCTATTTAATCTTTCTTCTGAAATTTTTAAAGATAATTTACTTTTTTCTTTATCCGGCTTAATTTTTCTTAAAAGTCTAAATTTAAAACAATCTTCTATGTTTCTTATTTTCATTTTACTCAACTACTGGGAGTTCACCATATAAAGGAATACCATAAATAATTACCTCATAATAAAACGGCTTATCTTCCTTCGCTTTCTTTTTCCATTCACTCCAGCTAAATATATGAGGTTTTATTTCTCTTTTAAGTTTTCTTTCAAATTCTTCTAAATCAAGATATTTTTTCTCTTTTTTCTCTCCTATTACAACAATATCTATATCACTTTTTTCTGTATCTTCACCTTTTGCTAATGAGCCAAATAAAATTATTGAAGAAATATTTACTATATTTTCTTTTAAAAACTCTATCAATCCGCTGTTTAGTATTAATTTTATATTTAATGAAATTTTTAGATATTTAAAAAATAAATTGTTTGTATTGGCTACTAAATATCTTAAATTACCTTTCTTAGTCTCATTAATAAGATTTTCTTTAATTAACAAATCAACATATTTTTTAACAGCATAAGGGCTTAGTTTTAATTCTCTTGCTAATTCTCTAAGATAAATTTCTCTATAAGGATGTTCTAAAAAAAATCTCATAATTTTAATCAATAATAAATTCTGCATACAATTGTTTTTATTTTTTATCTTTATAAATATTTCGTTTTTATTTAAAAACAATTGTTTTTATTTTTTATCTTTTAAAATTCCTTAGAAGGGATAAAGTTCTTCTAAAAATTGAGGGGGTTTCCAGAAAATTTTTCCATCAAATATTTCATATTTTCTTCCTTCAGTGGTTAAAAAATATATCTTCCTCTTTTTCTTTCCTTTTGTATCAAAAGAAATTATATTTATATCTACTAATTTTTTCATTTTCCTATCAATTTTGCCAACTTTTTCTTCAAGTTGGTTAACTATTTGTTTATGTGTATATGTTTTTCTTTTAGGATACCCATTGATAAAAACCTTAAAAATTTTCATATAAATGTTTTCTTGTAAATTTTCATTAAGTTCTATACTTCCTATAATCTTAACTTCTTCTAAAATTCTTACAAATTCCTGGAACTGATCACCTTTTTTATTGTTATTCTTCTTCCTTTGATATTCTTTACCTTTATATTCATAATAGTTTCTAAATCCTTTTCTTTGTGCCAATAAATTATTATATTTACTATAATCTATTCCTTTATTTTTTCTAAATAAATAATCTTTTCTTTGAGAACATACCTGATTATAAGAAATACCAGTAAGTTCACTAACTTTCTTTGGTTTATATCCTTCATCAAATAATTTAAATATTTGCTGTTTTTGCTTTTTGGTTAATCTTGGCATATTAATCATTAAATAATAATAAAAATATAAAACTAATTTAAGCGACCAAAACCTTTAAAAACCCTAATGAAATAGAATAAGTATGGAGGGGGTGTTAAATGTCTGAAATACCTTTAGCACCCGTTGAAAGAATATTAAAAAATGCTGGAGCAAAAAGAGTTTCTAAGGGGGCTGTGGAGGAATTTGCAAAGGTAATAGAAGATTTAGCAAGAGATTTAGCGACAGAAGCTACAATATTAGCAAAACACGCGGGAAGAAGAACAATAACAGATGCAGATATAAGGTTAGCAAAGAAAAGAATATAATTCTTAAATTGATTTTTGTAATTTTTTATAAATATAGTTTATTCCCTTTTTAGTCTCCGGACAAAATTTATTTGTGCAATAAGGACCATGTGGTAAAATTATACTAGAAAATATACTTTCCACTATATCGACAATTTTCAAATCGCAC
>CAZFVX010000028.1:0-9671 GCA_964522675.1 uncultured archaeon | reverse complement strand
TTATGATAAAATTGAGAGAGATTGGAATAAAAAATTAACAATTCCTGAAGCAAAATTAATGATGAAAGAAAAGTATGAAGCAATTAAATTATTACTTAATTCAATGAAAGAATTTATGTAAACTAAATTTAGAAGAATTAAAAAAGAGGGAATTCGCATTGTTTTAAAAATATCACTCCTCTATTATTTCTATTTTTTGATTAAATAAGTTTTTGGCAAAATCATTAATACTTTTTCTAAGAGTTGGCATAATTTTTCTTTTTGGAATCCTAATTCTTAAAATCTCTTCTTTTGGCGTGTATAATATGTTTATACCTAAAATTGGCGTGGGAAATAATAAATTTTGTAAAAACTCCTTTTTGTTTTTTGATTCCTCAATAACTTTTATTGGCTTTCCAAGTTCTTTAGATAATTTTTTTACTATAATTCCCGTTTTTCCAACTATTTTTGCCGCATCTCCTTCTTTACAAACTATTACAATTAAATTTGATAATTCAATAACTTTTTTAATTGAAACATCTTTTAATGTTTTAGCATCTTTTGAAATTTTATAAATTAATCTAGATACCTCTATATCTGGTTTTGAAATTTCTTTTTTCTCCAATTTTTCTTTGCACGCCTTACATAGGATTTTAGATTTTATGCAAACTTCGCAAATTGGTGTTTCCATATTATCACTTTTTTAATTAAGATATTTATTTATATAAAAAATAATTTAAAATTATGAAAATTAATTGGTTAAAACCTTTAATAAGTGGGTTAAAGTTTTCCGTAAACCCTGAAAGATGGCTGCCATTTTTTGCACTTTATTTGGGCACTTTTGGTATGTTTGTTGGAATTGTTTTCTTAAATTTAGAATATATTAATTTATTATTTAAATTTATTTTCCAATCAGAAAATATCTCATTAATTTTTTTACTACCTAAACTGGTTTTAATTTTCTTTGAGGTGTTAATTGTTTGGATTATATTTATATTTATTGATTTGTGGATAAAAGGATCAGTTATACACCAAAGTTATAAGGGAAAAGAATTTAAGAAAAGTTGGAAAGTTTCAAGAAAAAAATATTGGTCTTTATTTGGTGTTATGGTTTTAATTGGAGTAATTAATTTTATAGCTGGATTAATTCCTTATTTAAATTTGGCTTTAAGTTTAATAATTTCTTGGGTTTTCTTTTTCCCTTATCAAGAAGTTATAATTAAATCCTCAAATTTTTATGATGCGTTAAGAAATTCTTTAGAAATGTTTAAGAAAAAACCATTAGAAATTTTTATAATTTGGTTTTTAATATCAATAACTTTCTTTATAATTAGTTTTATTTTTTCTCTACCTTTGTTATTAATTCTTGGAAGTTTTCTCTTAAATCAGATAAGCTCAGCCCTTTTCATGGTTTATTTACCAAGTTTTATAATTTTTGGAACAATTGCCCTGATTGGTTTTTCGATTTCTAGGACATTTTTCTTAAAAGCGCAAACTGAATTTTATTTACAAATTAAGAAAAAGTAAAATAAATTACTAATTTCTAATACAAGAACCCAAATAAAAATAAAGGAATTTTGTTTTCAACGGTAGATAAACCATCAACCACTATATAATCTGGCTTCTGGTATTTTGTTTTTCCTTCACCTCCAATTTCAATTATAATATCCTTAACTTTAAAATCTGGTGTTTTTTCTCCTCTTTTACCTTTTATATAACATAAATCCTTTATATGATTTACAAAAAATTCCTCTCTGATCACCCCTTTATTAACCTCTACTCCTTGTTTTGCAAAAAATTCTCTTAATGGTATTGTGAGATATATTTTTGGCTCTTTTTTTACATCAATTCCCTTTTTTCTACAAGGAAATACTGGTATTATAATTCCAGTATTCTCAAGGTCTTTAACAATTCTTATTGCCATTGTTTTTGATATTTCTAATTCCCTTGAGATTGAAGAATAATTTATTTGAAATGGAGGAGAACGAGAAATAAGATAAAGTAATTTATAAACATCTGTTTCATATTTTATATTTATATCTCTTAAAGAGATCAAATCTTGTAGTATAACCTTTCTTAAAGAATTCTCTAAGGCTTCAAAAAATCCTTTTTTTGGATATAAAACACCACCATATTTTAAATATTCATTTAAGTATTCATAAACTTCGGCATATCTTTTTGTTAATGTGTTTTTATTTCTTAGTATTTTATTAAATGAAATAACTGGAATATCATAGTTCTTTTTAATATTTAAAAATTCTCTGAAAGAAGCAATTTTTAATTCCTTTAATACAACCCTTCTTGATAAATCTGCACTTGTTTTTGTTATATCTAAAGCAGAAGAACCAGAAAATATTATTCTTACTTCATGCTCATCATATAAACTTTTAACATCAGTATCCCAATCGATTTTTCTATGGATTTCGTCAATAAAAATGTTTTTGAAATCTCTTTTTATAAGTTCTTTTACAATCTCATAAATTGAAAAAGGTTTTATTAATGTTGAATCCGCAGAGAAATATATACTATTTTTTGTATTTTTTGCTAACTGTAGCATTAAAACAGTTTTACCAACACCTCTTATACCTTTTATACCAATATAGTATTCTTTGTTTATTTTTTTAATTTCTTTAAACAAGTATCTTGTTTTTTTAAATTTATTAGCCCACTTTATTTGTTTTTGGCTATTTAATATTAACTTATCTATAATTGCTTCTTCCATAAAATTTGATTGTTTTTATGATTTATAAAGCTTT
Organism: uncultured archaeon; assembly: GCA_964522675.1. GTDB lineage: Archaea > Aenigmatarchaeota > Aenigmatarchaeia > QMZP01 > CAZFVX01 > CAZFVX01. Next base: position 6,936 of record CAZFVX010000028.1, on the reverse strand, counting down.
TCATTTTGTATTTTTATGAAAACAAATTGCATACATTTTGTCTTTTAACAAAAACAAATTGAAAACATAAATTCCCGTAGAAGAGCCAAAGATATCAATTAACCAATCTATTGGGTCTAAAAATCTTGTGGGAACAAAAAACTGAATAACTTCTGTTAATCCCGCAAAAAATGAAACAATTATCATTGCTGTTAAAAATTCATATTTATTTAATCCATTAAATTTTAAAGTCCCAAATAATAAAATTCCATAAATTAAGTATGCTATAAAATGTTCAAAATCTCCCGGCCTTAAAAAAGGAATATGGATTGTGGGAATATCATAGCTTGGAAGAAATGAAAAGTAAATAAGAAAAGCACTTTCCAAGAAAAGTAAAGAAGAAAATATAAATAATTTCTTTTCAATTAAAATTAATTTCATTTTTACCAAATTGCTTAAAATTATTTCCATATACTAAAATTTATAACTTATTATTTAATTTTTAACTATGTTAATAGGTTTGGTTGGATGTCCAAATTCGGGAAAGTCAACTTTTTTTAAGGCACTAACTTTAATACCAGTGGAGATTGCCTCTTACCCTTTCACAACAATTAAACCAAACCAAGGTATAGGATATGTAACGGCGAAATGTCCTTGTAAAGAATTAGGTGTTAAATGTAACCCCAAAAATTCAAAATGTATTAATGGGATAAGATTTATTCCAGTTAAATTAATGGATGTTGCTGGACTTGTCCCCGATGCACATTTGGGTAAAGGTTTGGGAAATCAGTTCTTAGATGATTTAATGCAAGCCTCGGGCTTAATTCATATTTTAGATTGTTCGGGAAGAACAAACCCAGAAGGAAAACCAGAAAAAACCGATCCAAAGGAAATAATAAAAGTTTTGGAAAGGGAAATAGATGAATGGATTAAAGGAATAATAAAAAGAAATTTGGAAAAAGTGAGGAAAAAAGCAGAGATAAGGAAAATCCCCATAGAAAAGGCTTTAGCTGAACAGCTATCTGGTTTGGGAATTAAGGAAGAGGACATAAAAGAAGCAAGAAAAAAAGCAGATTTAGAGTCAGAGGAATTTGCTTCTATTTTAAGGAAAATTTCGAAACCAATATTAATCGCCGCTAACAAAATTGATTTGCCCGAAGCGCAGGAAAACTATGAAAAAATAAAAAATGAGAATGTGATTCCTTGTTCAGCTGAAATGGAATTAGCATTAAAACTCGCGGAAAAATCCGGTTTAATAAAATACATACCAGGTTCTTCTAATTTTGAAATTTTAAGGGATTTGCCCGAAAATCAAAAAAATGCTTTAGATAAAATAAAGTTAATCCTTGAGAAATATGGTTCTACGGGGGTTCAGAAATGTTTAAATAAAATTGTTTTTGAGGTTTTAAATCAAATTGTCGTTTATCCTGTTGAAAATGAAAATAAGTTTTCTGATAAAAAGGGAAATGTTTTACCAGATGCTTATTTGCTTCCTAAAGACTCAAAAGCAAGAGATTTGGCTTATAAAATACATACGGATTTTGGAGATAAATTCATAACGGCAATAAATTGTAAAACAAAAATGAACATAGGGAACTCTGAACTTAAAGATGGTGATATAATAAAAATTGTAGCGGGAATAATTTAACATTTCTATATGATAAAAATTTAAATTTTTATCACATAAAATTTATAGAATGGCTTTTAAATGAAAAATTTTAAATATCTTTCTTTTTATCTTTTTCTTATGTCTGAAAATGATTATATTAATACTAGAGAATTTTGGATAAATATAGATAAAAATATAGTTAAAAAATTTATTGGAGAATATATCCAAAAAAGATTAAATGAAATAAAAGAAAAGCATATTTTAAAAATAGGCGAGAAAGAATATAATTTAGAAATATTAAATTTTGATCATATAGCATGGATAAGAGCAACGGGTGAGATTGTAAAAAACTGCCCTTTTTATTTGAAAGAAATTTTTGATATTGAAATCCCTTCTAAATGTATACTTGAATTTTATACAAGAAAAATTTGGGAATGTGAAGGAATAATAGCAAGCAATGGTTTTTTCTGCAGTACATTTGAATCACATTTTCCCTTTCCTAGAAAAAATCCTGCCATAAACATAGACGAAGTTGTAGAAAAATTTGCTAATAGTTATATTTCATTCAAATACGGTACAAGTTAGGAATCTAAAAACCTTTTCAATCCTTCTTTTTCTTTTTCATTTAATTTAAAATTTTTTAGCGTTTTTTTCATTCTTTTTTCTTTATGATAGGCACTCCAATAATAGCCTTCATCTCTCGTTCCTTTTGCTAAGAGGACTATTATTTTTCCAAATTTTTGTCTTCCCACTCTCCCTCTTCTTTGGATCGTTCTTATCTCCGATGGTGTTGCTTCGTAAAAAATAGCTAAATCCATTTCAGGTATGTCTAAACCTTCCTCGCTAACACTTGTCCCAACTAAAACATTATATTTTCCTTCTCTAAATTCTTTTAACCTTTTTATTTGCTCTTTTTGCGTAAAACCTTCTCTTTGGCCTAAAAACTCTATCGGTCTTGCATTTTCAACTTTTTCTAAGGATGAAACTATGTTTTTTACCGTGTTTCTGTAATTTGCAAAAACAATTATTTTTGAATCAGGTTTTTTCTTTAATTGCTCATTTATTATTGAACACAATTTACTCATTTTTGGGTGTTTTGAACCAATTTCAAATAATTTCCTTGTTAATAACATTGCATAAGAAATGTTTTTATCTTTTAACAATTTTTCGTTTGGTTTTGATTTTTCCTTTCTTATTTTTTTCCAATATTCTTCTAAAGGACCTATTCCTTGGGTTTCGAGTAAATCTAAAGCGTGTTCAATTTTTATTGCCCTAGAAACTAAAGAAATAGCAGAAAACGCTTTTTTATATCCTTCCTTTATTGCTTTTTGTAAATTTGCTTGTAAAGTCAGTAAATCTTTTTTTGTAGTTAATTTTATTGGTTTTAAAAATCCCAATTTTTTTAATTTTTCAAGTTCATTTTCATATGCTTTTTCAAGGTATTTTTTAATTTCCTTAAAACTTTCAGGTAAATCGACCAGAACCCATTCTATTTCTTTTTGTTTTACCCAAGGAGAAACGTCTTTATCCCTTTCTTCTCTTATCTCCGTGGCATTTATTTTTAAATTCTTACAGATTTCCTCGATTTTTTCCTTTGTACCTCCCGGGGATGCCGTTAGGCCTAAAATTTTAGGATTTTCTGCTTGTTCTATATATTTTTTTGCTATAAAAGGATATGGATAGTCCCCTATAGCGTGGTGAGCCTCATCAAAAACGATTAAGGAAAAATTTTTTAAAGAAAGAAAACCACTTTCTAAATCATTTTTAATTGTTTGAGGGGTTGCAAAAATTATTTTCTTTTCTTTATATAAATTAAATCTTTTTTCGGGTTTTATAATGCCCGTAATCACCTGAAACTCCTCTTCATTTAAATTTAAAAACTTAGAAAAAGATTTGTAATGCTGATTTACTAAAGGTCTTGTTGGCGCTAAAACCAATATTTTTGATTCTGGGAATTTTTCAAGCCTATGAGCGGTTAGTAAAATTGCAATCGGGGTTTTACCTAAACCCGTTGGCAAAACACAAAGGGTATTTTTTTTAATGGTGGTGGATAAAATCGTTTCTTGATAAAGCCTTGATTCAATTAAATTTGGTTTAATTAAAGGATGTTTTACATAATCCATAATTAAATAAAATAAAAGTAAGAAATAAATTTAAAGATAAAATAAAATTTATAATGATGAATAAAATGAAAAGAAAACAAATAATTTTAACATTCGCAGTTTTCGTTTTTTTACTGATTCCTATAAATAATTGTTTTGCTCAAGGACCATCTTCTGCGGCTTTAAGTGTTAATTTAACCCAACAAACTCCATTCCCAGCAGAACCTGGAAAGGATTTAGATTTAAAATTAATAATAAGTAATTGGGGTTATAAATCAGCAACAAATGTTAATATAACTTTAGAATTAAAATCTCCGTTTGAGTTAAAATCGGGAGAGACTTCAACAAAAATTTATAATTCGATTTGGTCGGGGAAAAGTTTAGAAGTAGAATATAATTTAAGGGTTGACTCAAATGCAGTTTCAGGAAATTATAAACTAAATGTTAATTTAATTTATTACTCGGATTCTGTTAGATATGAGAAAACAGAAGAAATTGAAATCAGGGTTGTTGGTAAACCAGATATAATTTTAATTAATACAACGGGAATAGAGAATGCGAAACCAAAATCAAATTTTGATTTATGTTTTAACTATAAAAATATAGGAACAGGTCCGGCAAAAAATACAAAGATTAGTTTCTCTACCACCCAAACGGTGTTTGCACCTAAAATTTCAAATTTATATATAGGAGAAATAAAAGCGGGAGAAGTAAAAGAAACTTGTTTAAATTTTTATATAAATACAAGCACACCATCTGAATATTCGCTTCCAATTACATTTTCTTATGAGAATGAATTAAGCGAATCCCAAACACCTCAAACTTATTATGTTTCAATCCCAGTGATAGAAGAAAATGAACCTTTTGTTTATTTAGATTCACAAACAAAATTTGGTCAAAACTCCTTAGGTAGTCTTACGATAGGAATTGCAAATAGAGGATTATCAAGAATAAAATATTTAACAGTAAATTTAGAGAAAAGTGATTGTTTTGAACTCTTAGATACAAATACAAGGTATATTGGAAACATAGAAAGCGATGATTATGATACAGTGGATTTTGATATTATTAATAACTGCGAGCCAGGAATGCATAGTTTTGTTGTAAAAATAAATTATAAGGATGAATATGGAAATTCTTACGAACTTGAAAAAACTTTAAGTATGAAAGTTTACAGCAAAACAGAACTTGCTTTACTTAGTCCTCCAAATACAACTTTTTACTGGGTTATTTTAATAGTCTTGATTTTCTTGGGATATTATCTTTTCATTAGAAAGAAAATTCATAAAAAGTTTTTAGGTAAAAAATAAGGTTCTTGTAATATGAAAACCGTGGATTACTTTAAAATTAATTTTAAAAATCTTTCAAAAAGAAAAATAAGGTCATGGTTAACTGTTATAGGCGTTGTTATAGGAATAACGGCAATAGTTGCACTAGTTTCTATAGCAGTTGGAATGCAAGAATATGTAAAATCCCAATTTGAACAATTGGGGGCAGATAAAATTATAATTATGCCAACAGCAGGATTTGGTCCAGGCGTTTCTGGCTCCAATCCTTTTACAGATAGGGAAATAAGGATTATTAAAAATGTGAGGGGAATTGATGTTGTCCTTGAAGGAATATTTCAAAGTGCTGTTGTAAAATATAAGGACCAAAAAATTGCAACTACAGTTACGGGCATGGTACCAAGTGTTGGAAAGGAGACTTTTGCTGACATTTCTGGTTTTCAATTAGAATCGGGAAGGTGGCTTAGGGATACGGACAGGTATAAAATTGTTATAGGAAATTTGATTGCTCACAAAACTTTTAAAAAAGGAACAGAGTTTAGAGAATTAAAACCGGGAGACAAATTAGAAATAAAAAACAAGGAGTTTAAAATTGTGGGGGTGTTAAAAGAAATTGGAAACAGACAAGATGATACAAGTATTATGATGACTTTGGATATAGCTGAAGAAATATTTGATATGAAAGATAAATACAATTATGTTTTTGCAGAGGTTAAGGAAGGCCAAGATGTAAACAAAGTTGCAGAGAATATAAGAAAGGAATTAAAAAAAGAAAGGGGAGAAGAAAATTTTATTGTTTTAACAACTGAACAATTGGCAGAAACAGTTTCATCTATATTAAGTGTTATATCCTTAGTTTTGGTTGGTATTGGCGGGATTTCCCTTTTAGTTGGTGGCGTTGGAATTATGAATACAATGTATATGGCTGTTTTAGAAAGAACCAGAGTAATTGGAATTTATAAAGCGTTGGGAGCAGAAAACAGAACAATATTAATTTTATTTTTAATTGAATCGGGTTTAATTGGTCTTATAGGTGGTTTAATTGGCAGTGTAATAGGATTTGGGATTGCAAAAGCAATTGAAATTTTTGGATCAAATGTATTAACATTTCCACTTAAAGCATGGATTTCTTGGGAGTTGTTTGCTTTTGCTGTTGGATTTTCTTTTACTTTTGGTTTAATTTCAGGATTTTTGCCAGCTAGGTCTGCAGCAAAATTAAACCCAGTAGATGCATTGAGGTATGAATAAAATTTATATAAAAAAATAAAAATATTATTATGGGAGTAAATTATTTTCTTGTTGCAATATCTTTTATCTCAACTATTATAGTTTATGCCTTTTCCCTTTTTGTAATAAAAGCGAACCCAAAAAGCTGGAAAAACAGGGGATTCTTCCTTTATTTGTTTACTAAGGGCTTACTTTTTTTAACCACTACTTTAATTCCTTTATTGCCTTTATATTCACAAGTATTGCTTTCATTTAAAGTTTATACAACTTCTATTTTTTTCTTTTCCTCTTATTTTTTACTTTTTGGTTTAAGTTTTTATTTAAGTGATGAAAAATTAAAGAAAGTTTTTATTTTATTAACTCTTTTAGCAATTTGTTTTTCTCTTTTTTCTTTACAAACATCATCATTTATAATAGAAAAAACTGATTATGGGTGGTTTTTTAATCAAGACCTACCTCATGGTTTAATATCTAGTGGATATTTCTATTTACTTAAAGGTATAGGAATATTTTTGTTATTTAAATTTACATTTTCCTTATCCTCAAGAGAATTAAAAAGAAATATGAAAATAATTTCTTTTGCTTTTTTAATTCATTATCTTGCTTGTACGCCAATTATTATATTGGGAAGAATACACGGAACATGTGAATATGATTTATATTGGCCAATAATTGATGTAATTTTATTTGGTATTGCATTACGGTCATTTTTAAAAATAAAGGAATGATATGG
>CAZFVX010000027.1:0-10629 GCA_964522675.1 uncultured archaeon | reverse complement strand
TCAGTAGTTGTAACAAGCATTATTTCTTCTGAAAATGGTCCTGGAATCCCGTTTACATTTACTGCTCTTATTTTATAAAAATATGCATTTCCATAAGCAACAGAATTATCTTCATATATATAATCTGCTGTTGTCCCTAAGAAATTCGTTGAATCCGGGGTAAAACCGGGCTCATTTCCTCTATATATTTCAAAATGAGAAAAATCACCCCAATCCTTCCATTCCCATGAATATCCTTCCCATATTTTTCCACTAACTTGAAGCTGTATAGTGCCTCTCTCTGGAACATATTTTCCTGAAAAATCAATTACCTTAGGAGGGTCAAATACTGTATTCAAACTTTTCCTTGCCCTGTCCCTTATTCTTTGGACAAAATTTTTTAAAGCTATTTCTTTATTTGTTCCTTTTATCCGGTGTTCACCCGTATCGTCCAACCATTTAAAGAAATTAATTAAATGAACATTATAATTATAAATTTTAAAATATTGCTCCAATATAAAATCAGGACTGCTTGGCTCACTCCCATAACCAGGAGGGTAAGCCTCAGCATCATATTCCATTATTGCCCAGTTTGATGACATGGCTGAAATAGCGGGAACTCCATATTTGGTTGTTCTCGCAAACCAGTCTGGAAATTTTATGTCATACATGGTTGCACCCATTGAACCATAAGGAAGAATATTAGCTGTCCAGAGAGGAGAAGCAGAAGTATAATATCTCGGATTTTTATTTTCCATTTCAGGATTGGTTCCGAACAAATAATCACCTGGAATCTGGTGAGAATACCATCTATCTGGAGGAATTCCCGCTTCTGAAGCCCATTTAGCCATGTCTTTTACAAAATTATGAACCATTGTTTCACGAAAAAGATTCCATAAATCCCAGAATTTATCACCTGGTTTCATAACTCGAGGAGGGTCAAAACCTCCTTCAATATAATTTGGACCAGAGGTTGGCATCATATTTCCATGAGAATATTCTGAAAATGGTATCCTATGAGGGTCATTATTTTCATAATCCTGAGGATATTCATCATAATCATCGCTTAGACTCCAATTAAAATATTTTAAATCCCATGTTTTAAAATTCGTGCCAAAATCCTGATTGAATCTCTTTAAACCCTCTGCGCCCTGATACTTAGCACCACCTTCAGGATATCCTTCTCCCTTATATTTTCCATTTACATCATCATACATTCCTGTATGTAAAATCCAATCTCTAAATTCAAGAATTGCAAATGGAGAATAGTCGCAAAAATAATCTTGAATACTCTTGCTATGGTCTATTCTGTGATAATTTAATTCAGCTTCTCCCCATCCACTAAGAGCGATTAAAATATCTGGATTTTCATCCATTTTCTGTTTCAAAAAAGCAAGAGCTGCTTTAGCTTTAGCCTCAAGATTAGCTCTCATTTTTCTTGCATATCGGGATAGAGTTGCAAAAACATATTTGTTTAGAACATTAGGGTCTGTTATCTGTTCATCAGAAGCAATTTTATTATCATTATACCATTGACAATTTCTTATATCCTCCTCTTTTGCTTCCCTATAAGCATATAAACCTCTTGCCAAGCCAGAACATAGAACAAGGTGCAGTTTAACATTTTTCTCCTTAGCTCTTTGTATTAAAAGATTCACCCTATCCTTAAAACCCTGAATTCCCTGAGAAGCATTATTCCAGTCACTATGCCAGTCTAAAACAGGAACTAAAGAAGTATGAGAAAAGCAAAGCCATGCGTATAATCCAAAATTTATATTGTTTTTAATATAATCAATCTCTGTTGAATAGTCATTGTTCCAAAGACGATATTCAATACTTATAATAATTGAATTCTGGTAACTCGGAAGTGGCAATTCCTCAGATAAGCCCAGATTAAATGATATAAGTGATATAAAAATCAAAATAAAAATGTTTCTAAATCTCATTTCTCCCCTTTAATCTCCCCGTTTTTTTAAATTTATTTTGTATTTTGGCATTTGAATTTTGAAATTTCAGCTTTTCAATTTCCCATTTATAATACCCAAAAATCACACCACAGTCAATTATAGGGATTCCATTTTCATTAACACATGTATAAAAAGAAGGATTTTTCACTAAAATATCTCGCTCCATTACATTTTTTAATTTACTTTTCATCAATTTTCTTCTTTTAATGAAAATATCAGGTAAACTTAAAAAAAGAGAAAAATAAGCTTTTATGTATTCTCGAATATAAACATAATTTCTTTTTTTTATAAGGGACAAAATATTTTTAATATCTTCTCTCAAATATCTTTTAAGAAATCCAAACATAATTTTTCCTTGAAAAATTTTTAAAACCAATCTAAGCCTGTTTCTCGCTACAAATTTCAATTTCTTTTCCATGGTTTTCCAATATGCTCCAAATTTATGATAAACAATAGCCTTTATAGCTGGTATTATTTTCCAACCCTTAAGCCAACATCTAAAACTCCAATCTACATCCTCATAATATGCAATATATTTTTCGTCCAATAATCCAACTTCTTTTACTGCATCCTTATTAAGAAAAACTGCTCCAAAACAAGCAGAAGGAACTTCTTTTAAATCTGAAAATTGTCCAATATCCACATGACCTATAAAATTATCAGTTCCCCATCCATAATTTCTCACCTGATTTCCTATACCATTTATAAATCCTCTCAAATAATAAAATTTCATCATAGGAACAACCGCACCTATTTTTTTATTTTTTTTAATCTTATAATATAAAAAGCTAATACAATCTCTATCAAGTTCTACATCGTCATTTAAGATCAAAAAATATTTCCCTTTTGCTTTTTTAATTCCATAATTTACAGCACCAGGATAATAAATATTTTTCTTTAAGTCATAAATTTTTACTTGTGGAAATAAATTTTTTATAATATCCACTGTTTTATCCTCAGAGGCATTATCTACTACAATTGTTTCTAAATTCTTATAACTTTGATTAATAATTGACTGAAGACACTCTTTTATATGCTCTTCGCTATTTCTCGTCACAACAATTACTGAAATTAAATCTTCCTGTCTCATATTATTTTTAGAAAGTAATGAAGAATTCTTTCTCATGGAAGATTCAATTAAATTTGCCTTAAGTAAAACATATAAAAAATCTCTTATAAGTTTATCAGATACAACAAATTCTTTTTTTATCTTTTCTTTAATCTCACTTGCTTTACCTGGTAAACTTTCCCAAATAGTTTTTCCCAACTTATCAGTCAATACTTTTTGCCCACATTTATGAACAAAAAAATAATTTTCTTTTTCATTAACAAGTTTGAAATCTTTATTTTTCAAAAGAATTTCTTCGCCTTTTAATAACTTCATGATATGTCTCTTCCCATTTATTAATAATTTTATCCCATGTATAATTCTTAATTATTTTTTTATAGCCATTTTCTCCCATTTTTTTACGAATTTCTGGATGCTCGAGTAACTCAAGTATTGCACCCGCTAATTCATCTGGATTACCAAAATTAACAAGTAATCCATCCTTAAATTCTTCAATTAATTTAGACGAACCACCTATTTTACATCCAATAACAGGAAGTTTCTCTCTCCATGCTTCCAAAAATACTATGCCAAAGGACTCAAAAGGAGACATAGATACAAACACATCACCTGTTTTTAAAATAGCTCTTTTCTCTTTTTCTGGAAATCCTTTAATAAGATAAATTTTCTTCCTTTTCTCCAAATCAATTTCGTTTATTCTTTTCTCAATTTCAAGAGTGTGAGCAGTAGGATTTCCTGCAATAATTAAACCCACATTTTTCCTTTTCTCCCATACAAATTCCATTGCTTTAATTAAATGAAGAATTCCTTTATGTATTCCATGTTGACCAATAAACACAACAATTTCTTTTTCCTTAATATTATATTTTTTACGGATATCAATACAATTTAAATTCTCATTAATTTCAATCCCAACACCAATACAAAAAATATTTTCTTTTTTTACTCCTACTTTTTCGATTAAAAAATTTTTTTCCCATTCTGTAAGAGTTATAACTCCATCACAATCCTTTAACATCTTGAAATACAATTTATTATGAAAGGTAAACTTATCTTCTGTGTGAAAACATGGAATAATGACAAAAGGAATATTTTTCTTTTTTGAAACTTTCCATGCATACCAAACATTCAGAGTAGGCAAAGGACAAGCAGATATTAAATCAATTTTTTCAGAATTTAATATTTCCTTATAATATGAAATACTTCTCGGACCCCATGAAACCATTCTAAGCCAATCTCCTCCAGGAAAATTAACTCTATTGGCTATTGCTCTTAATAAATTTAAAAATATAGCACCTTTCCTCGTAAAAGCCACCCTTTTTACTATTACACCATTAATTTCTTCCTCACCGGTTTTCATAAGATTTTTTCCCCTTCCAGGAAGGAAATAATCTTCAACTGAATAAGCATTTGTTGCTATAACTTTTATCTTGTGCCCTTTTTCAACTAATCTTTCTGAAACATTTTTCATTAACCATTCAGCTCCACCAATTGCTGGATAATAATTATGGAGACAATGGAGAATTCTCATCCCTGTTTGTGAACAGTTATTTCTGGAAAATATAAAAATTTTTTAGATGAATGAATTTTTTCCCAGAGAAAAATATTTCTTTTAGTTAAGGTATTACTTTTTAACTTTCTATCAAATAATGCTTCTTTTTTAAAAAATAGACATTCACTGAAAATCCAATCTATTTTTTGACTTTTTATACTCTTAAAAAATTTATGCATTCTTCCAGCAAATAATTTTTTTAATGAATTTCTTTTTCCAAAACAAACATGATTAATTTTTTCTTTTTCAACAATTTTAGGACTTAAAAGATTAACATCAGACGAATTTTTTAATATAGAATAAAACTTTTTTACTGAATCCAAAGGAAGAATAATATTATTTGAAATAAGTAAAATATAATTCCCTTTTAATTGATTTATTATCTTAAATAATGCATTAAAAGTTTTTCCATTTTTCTTTGTTGTAAAATACTTAACCCCAGGATAATTTTTTTCTATAATTTCCTTAATTTCATGATTCTCTTTAATATCCCAAACACTTACCTCAAGATTAAAATCAACTCTCTGAGTTAAAAGATGATTTAAACACTCCTGAAGATTTCTTTTCTCTCCTTGAGTAACAATAATAGCAGAAACAGTATCCTCACTATAAAAATTAACAATTTCTTTATTCAATTCAATTAAATCTGAAAAATTGAATTCAATTTTCTTTTCTAAATTCTTTTTAATTGTTTCAATTCCTTTTTCTAACTCTTTCTGAGATATATCTTTTGAATGTATCCAAAAATTCCGAGAAAAAGGGGGCTTAAATTCGAAAGAAAAATTATGGGATAAAACCATTTTATCCAATAAAGTATGGATTCTCTCTGAATTTCTTTTGAACATGAAGCAATATTTTATGGTTTGGAGAAAAAGCCAATTAAAAAGAGAGCCATAATAGAAATTTACACCTGATTTTGTATATTTTCTAAGAATTTCACTTACAAATTTTATTTCTGGTAATCCATATTTTTTATGTTCAAGAAGCTGAACATGCTCCAATCCATAAAGCTTCTTAATTTGTTGAAATAATAAATTTTCTACTTCTTGAATATTTTTATCTTTAAATGGAGCTGATATAATTATTGAACTTTTCGCCACTCTACATAATTCTTTTAAAAATTTATCTCTTTCTTTTGCTGGAACATGCTCTATTACATCCAATGCAGAAACTACTTCAAAACTATTTTCTTTAAAAGGAAGGAATTTTCCATCCCCTTGAACATAGTTTTTTTCTTTAAAATATTCCAAATCAAGAATAACACAGAATCCCGAGAAAACATGCTTTAAGGGAAGCCAGAATTTCTTTCCTTCTTTATCAGGTGACAGCCCTCCTACATCAAGAACTTTTATTTTTTTATTTCCATAAAATACTCTTATAAACTCTCTTAAAACTAAATATCTTTGAAACTGGTCATATGTCCAAGGAAATTCTTTTAAATTATTCACCCTCGATTTCCCAATGTGAATTTATTCTCACACATCCAAATTCCCTTCTCTCTCGGTTTAAAACTCGAAAATAATACATCATCTCATGATGGTCATAGGGTATTGTTAAAGTTGAATCATAAACTGATGCGGATAAAAGATAATCACCTTCGAATAAAGGAAGTGAAGGAATAATAAATCTCACTCTCCCTTTCTTTTTAAATTTTCCCGAAAAATTACATTCAAGAGTATTTGGTCCATAAATCAACATCTTATAAATTGTATTAATTGCCACTCCAAATACAGGTATCTCATCTTCTAAATGAGAGACATAAGAAATTTGAGCTTCAAAATAGTCACCAGTATAAAAAGTATTTTTTGGATTACCTTTTTCATCAACAAATTTAACTGAAGTTATTTCAACCTTTCTATTTCCCCATCTCCTTGAATCCAAGAGAGAACGAGGTTCTTTCATTGGCTCAACATCTTCATCCAAACCCTCTCTTTTTCTAATTAAATCTAAATAATAATCAACTGCTTCTTCTGATGGACCAAGAAAAGCCATTTTCCCTTTATTTAAGACAAGAACTCTATCACATATTTGATTTATAAAATTTAAATCATGAGAAACAAAAACCAATGTTGCTCCTCTTTCTTTAAAAGAAATTATTTTCTCAAAACTTTTTTGCTGAAAAACTTCATCTCCCACTGAAAAAACTTCATCAATAAGCACAATATCTGGTTGGAAAAATATTACAATTGAAAAAGCAAGTCTTATAAACATTCCTGAAGAATAATTTTTTACAGGAGAATTGATAAATTTTCTAAGACCAGAAAAATCTATAATTTTATTAAAATTCTCCTTAATAATTTTCCTTGGAATTTTATAAATCGAACCACTTAAATATATATTTTCTGCTCCAGTAAGCTCAGGATTAAAAGCTGCTCCAAGTTCTATAAGAGGAGCAATATTGCCATTTACTTCAATTTTGCCTTCTGAAATAGGATATATTCCTGCAATACATTTAAGAAGAGTGCTTTTCCCTGCTCCATTACTTCCAATAATGCCAAATATTTCACCTTTTTCAATTTCAAAATTAATATCCTTAAGAGCCCAGAACTCTTTTCTTTTTCTTTTAAATAATAAATCTCGAAGAGCTCCCTTGAATCCTCGCTTGCTCTCATCCTCTGTGTTTAAGAAAAACTTAATTCCAACTGATGATACTTTAATTGAAGTAGATTTCATTTTTTATGAAAGATGAAAAACAAAGTATTTTTCATTTCTTAAAAATACAAATAAACCAGTAAATAAAGCAAAGACAGTTAATATGAATACCACAAACAATATATTCTGGGGAGGTGGTGAAGAATTATATATAGGGAATCTAAAACATTCTACAAAATAATAAAAAGGATTCAAGAGAAATAATGGGCGATAATTTTGAGGTAAAATCTCAATTGAATAAATAATAGGAGTAATGTAAAAAAGTGCCTGAAATGCAATTGCTATAATGTGTTGAACATCTTTTATTTTTATATATGCGGTAGCAAAAATTAAAGAGAGTCCAAGAGAAAAAAGAAAATGCAATAGAATAATAAATGGAATAAAAAGCAAATTAATTGTAAAAGGAGCTTTGAATATAATTAAAAATCCAAAAAGAATGAGGGTCAAAATTAAATGGTCTACATAACGAGCAAGAACATTTGATAAAGGAAAAACTATTTTAGGAATATAAACTTTTCTTATTAAACTCTGATTGTTCACTACTGAAGCAGTCGCAATAGTGACTGTTTGTTGAATCATTAACCAGGAAGTAAGTCCAGCAAAAAGAAATATTGTATAATTTTCAATGCGAAATCTTATGATTTTAGAAAAAACAATTGCTAAGATTAAAAGATAAAAAAGGGGATTTAGAATTTGCCAGAGAAAACCAAGAATTGAATTTCTATAACGAAGTTTTAATTCATTAATTGTAAGATTTAAAATTAATTCACGATATTCGTATAAATTCAGTAATAAACTTTTCATTTTTTAAATATTTTATATTAAATTGAACTATCTATCAAAATCTTAAATTCCTGGATGCGGAGATTTTATTGTCAAATGGAAAACTGGAAGAACATAATTCCATAAGGAAAAATTGAAAAATATGAATTCAAAAATTATAAAAACCCATAAAGCAATTAAACCTGCCTTTTCATGAAATAAATCAAATAAATTTTTTATTCCAAGCGTAAAAATAAAAGTGATTGGAATTATAATTGGAAAAAGATACCTCCCTTGAGGAAGTATGTTTCTTACACCATGATATATCCAGACAGTAATTATTTGAAAAATTAAAGTAATTAAGGAAAAAATAATTAATTTAAAAATCAAAGGATTTTTATTTTCTTTTTTATATCTAACAAAATAAATAATAAGGCCAAGAAAAGAAAAAATTAAAAATATTTTCCATATGTAATAGAAAATCTCTTTAGCTTTAAAAGCCATCCATCCAAATTTCAAGAAAAAACTATCTATAAGAGTGGAAAGAAATTCCTGATTAAATCCATTCATAGTAAAAAGCTTTGGAATTTGAGAAATTCTATTTAAGAACCAAATATTTATTAAATTTAAGGAATTATAAAATTGAATTGGGAAATACCAGGCTATCCAGGAAATTATTAATATAATTATTAGAAAAAAAGCAAATAAAAAAGAAATATTAAAAATTAAATTTTTCCTTTTGATTAAGAAAAAAGGGAATAAAATTAAAAGTAAAATTAAATAAAAACTTGATTTATCAGTAAACAAACCTGCAATTGCTGATAACAAAAGTATTAATAAATAAAAAATATTAAATTTTTCTATAATTAATGAAAAAGAAGCATAGAAAAATAGTGAGCTTAAAAATATTGAAAGAATATCTGGATTAATTGAAATTGAGATAATAAGAAATTGAGGAAGAAATAAAATAAAAAATATTCCGTATTTTATAAAACCATAATTATTAAACTTTGAGATTTTTTTAAAAGTTGAATAAATTAAAAATAAAGAAAATAAAATTAATAAAATAGAAATTAATCGGCAAAAATAATAGGTTAATATAAGACTCTTTTTTGCAAAAAAAATTGATATTTTTCCTAATATAAAATGATAAAGTGCAATATTACCAAATGTAGCTTTAAAATCCCAAAATTTCAGAAACTCTGTTTTAGTAAAATCCTTGGGCAAAGGAACGGGTCTTCTTAATCCAACATATTTCCACCATGTATTTTTATCCATTAATTTAATGATTTCTTTTTCTATAAAATCTTTTTTCTCTTCACCTAAGGAATAAGTTAAAATTGCGCCAAAGTGTTGAGGTTCGTCGGGATTTTGAAATGGAGGAATAATGAAATTAAGTAAAATAGCAGTTGAAAAGAGAAAAAGAAAAATATAAAGCTTATTCGATGAATAAAATGTCTTTTTCAATTGAAGCTCCTTGTATTTCAATTTCAAAAAGACCAATATCATCAAACCAGACAGAACCTGTTCCCCACATTCTTAAAAGCGGTTGGACTTTTGGTATTTTTAAATTTTTATTGTTAAAAATGTAAAAAACTTCTTTCCATTTAAAATCCGTAGAACCAAGCCTTGGTTCCTTTCGAAATTCATAAGCAAGCCAGAAACTCGGGATTTCTTTTCCTATTAAAGTTTTATATTTGAAATAAAATAAATAAACTTTTACTTTCAAAGGTATTTTTTCTTTATACCAGAAACCACCCCTTGCTGGACCTTTCCCAGGAATTCTTTTTACAAAAAATCCCATTACTCTAATGCTATTATTTTCAATTAAATCAATATCTCCATAAAAACTCCCTTTTGAAAAGGGCTTTCTATCAGACATATCAGAGAAAAACCAATATTTTTTAATAGAATCTCTTTGAGTAAAACTCCCATCCTGAATTAAATTTTCTTTTATTCTTATTTTTATATTCTTTTTTCCAAATAATTCTTTTAATTTATTTTTTATATTTTTCAAATTATTCTCATATTTTATCTTTTTATTTCTTTTTCTTTGAATTAAATCTTTTAAGAGAAAATTATATTGATTATTATCAATAATTTTCTCTTTCATTCCCCAGTTTGATAAATCTTCAGCTAATAAAAAATTCTTTCGCCAATTTAAAAAATAAATTAAATTAAATAAATCATCTTTTAATATTTTTCCTTTATAAATTGAATCAGTTAAAATTTTAAAAGAAAAAAAATTTAGTTTTGAGTCTTCCAAAATCTTAAAAAAGAGTAAATCAAAATTTCTCCATTCTCTTTGATTTTTCGTTCTATAAAAATTTAAATTATGAAGAAAAATATTTTCAGGAAATTTTTCTAATATAATAGGAAGGAAAAATTTGGATTCATTCTGCAGCAAGTCCACTTTATTCTGTTTTATTATTTCTTTTATGAACAAAGATAAAAAAAGCTCATTTTTATAAAATTTATATCTATTTATTAATTCAAATAATCTTTTATTTTCCAAAAGACTTTCTGCTATTAATTCTAAATTTTTCTTTTCATATTTTTTTGAAACTAATGAAAATTCAGTCAAATCAAATAGAAAATTTATTTTATTAATAGAAAAAATAAAAAATATTATTAAAATAAAGAGAAAA
>CAZFVX010000026.1:7216-10903 GCA_964522675.1 uncultured archaeon | reverse complement strand
TTTAGTGTGATATTAAATTTACTAAAACACTCCAAGCCCCTTTTATTAATAAAACAATTCCAACTAAAATTGTTATTGTATTTGGTACTGGTATTACTCCTTGAAAAATTAATAGTATAATTCCAGCTATTAAATCAATTATTCCAAAAATTAAGAATAACATGATTAAAATATAAAATAAAAATTTAAAAGTTATTCTATAACAAGCGGTAACGATTTTTTAGTATGTTTTATCTTTTCTTCTAATTTTTTAATTTTTTCTTCAATTGATTTTAAATTAATTTTTTCTAAATTCTTTTCTAACCATTCTTGTTTTGCTTTTAATGATTCTAAATCTCTTCTAAATCCCTTTATATCTGTTTCTTTAATCTCTAATTCTAATTTTCTCATTTTCTCCAAATCACCACTTAAATTATTTATCCTTATTTCTAAATTTTCTAATTTTTCTTTGTTTGTTCTCGAGAGCATTTTAATTTCTTCGCTTATACCATCAAATTCCTTACTGATTTCCTCTTCTAGTTTTTTAATACTTTTTCCTTTAAACTCGTTTTCAATTTTATTTATTTGTTCTTGCCATCCTAGAATTTTTCTATCAAAATCTTTAATCTTTTTTTCTAAATCAGAGCCTAATTTTTCTAAATTTTTAATTAATCTATCTTCTATTTCTGAAAATTTAATTAAAGTGGTTTTTACTTCTTTTACAAAAGATTCTGTTTCTTTTTGTTTTTTCTCTATATCAATTAATATTTTATTAACTTTTTCTGAAGGTTTGGGAAGATTATTTAATTTTAATTCAATTTCTTTTATTTTATTTTTAAGTTCATCAATTCCTTTTAGTTGAATTTCATTTGGGATTTTAACCTTTTTCAATTCATTTAATTTAGATGTTAATTTTAATTCAATTTCCTTTATTTTAGATTCGTCTATCTTAACCTTTTCTAACTCATTTAATTTTAATTCAATTTTTTCTTCAATTTCACTTACTTTTGACTCATCAATTAAACTTAATTTTTCCTTCATTTCTTTAACTCTGTTTTTTAATTCTTCAATATCTTTAACTTTAATTTTTTTAGAAATCTCTTTTATTTTTTCAAATTCCATTCTTATTTCTGGAGAAGTGGGAGGAATAGTTAATGCCAATTTTTCTATTTTATTTTGTAAATTTATAAGGTCTAATTTATTTACAAGTTCTAAATCTTCAAGTTCGGACAATTTAGCTTTAACTTCTTTTAATTCTTTCTCTAATGGGGTTGGTGGTAACACAACAGGCATTTTCTCACTATTAATTATTTGTTTTCTTAATATAAATTCTTTGACTATTCAAATCTTTTTCTATATTTCTCTAACCACTTTAGAAATCCATTCTTTTCAGCGTTCTTAATAATTTTTTCATCAATTTTTATTACTCCAAAATTTTTATGGTATTTAAAATCAATATTCTCTAAATCTATAACTGAAAAATCAAATTCTTTTGCCATTTTAATTAATTTTCCTTTACAAATTATACCTTTAACCAAATTTAACTCTTTTAAACCAGAAAACTTTTCATCTGATAAAATAACAATCCATTTATCCTTTAAATCGTATTTATTTTTACTCTTTTTAACTTCTTCTTTACTCGCATCATTTATCACTAAAACAGGTAACCAACCATTAATTATCAATTCTATTAAACTTTCAATTTTCTCAAACTCTTCTCTTAACTTCTTTCTTTCATTTTCACTTTCTTTTAATTTAATTTTAAGATTATTAATTAAATAATCCTTTTTCTTAATTACTTTTTCATCAACTTTATATTCTCTTTTTAACCTTTCTTTTAATTCATTGTTTCTTTTTTCTAAAATCCTTATTTTTTCTTTAAGGGTTTTAAAATAATTTTTTAAAATTAAGATTTCCCTTTCCCTTTCTTTTAATTTTTCCTTTAATTGGTTTGTTTCTAAAGAAATTTCTTTTTTAACTATAAATTTTTTAGGTTTAACTTCTATTGGTTTTTCTAAAACCATTTTAATTGCGGAATCTATATTCTTTGCCTTCTTAAACAAAATAAGTTCTTTAATTTCATCGCTTTTTTCTAAAAGCCCATATTCGCTTAATTTTTCATCAATTTCTTTAAATAATTTTTTAAATTGATTATATGCAAAAAAAGCCGCTGCTAAGGCATCTCTTTCATGTTTATCTTTTAAATCATAATTTTTTAATAACTTATTTTTCTCTTCTTTTGATAAACTTTTTAGAGGAAACACAGTTTTTGCTAAAAAATTTGCAGCAATTTTTTCAACGGTTTTTGGTAAAGGAGAAACATCACAAGAAAATATGATAGGGTTTCCAAAATTTAAAATAAATTCTGAAATTTTTGATTTTGAAAAATTCTTAGAACTCTTGGTTATTATTAAATTCCCATTTAAATCAATTAAAGCAATGCCTGTTTTTATTCCAGGGTCTAAACCAACTATTATAGGTCTTTCTTTTAAATCCAATTAACCACTCCAAAAATTTCTATTTATTTATAATAAATTAAATATTAAATATGAAAGCCATATCTCCAGTTGTTTCAGTTATCATTTTAATAATGATAGTTTTTTCTCTTGCTGCTTTTGTTATCCCTTGGGTAACCACTCAAATTACTAATACAACAGCGCGTTTAGAACAACAATCAAGAACACAAGTAAGTTGTTGGAATGCCCAAATAGCGCTTTTAGAAGCAAAATATAATTGCTCTTCTAAAAAATTTATTTCAACAATTGAAAACAGGGGATGGGTAGATATTGATTGGTTATTATTTGAGGTTGAATATACAAATTATACAATTATTGATATAGAACCAGAACCAAACGAAGGTTTACAAACGGGTGAAATAAAAACATATAATGCAACTATTGATTATAGTGAGGATGGAAAGATAAAAGAAATAAAAGTTATAACAAATTGTGTAAATGTTATTGATTTTGTTACATGTAAAGAAATTGAACTTGTTGATTGTACAGGACCAATTTGTTAAATTAAGTTGTTATATCAAATTCTACCCAATCTCTGGGACAAGCCGTACCTTTTATTCTTGACACCCTTAAATATCTTTTATCCCCCTCTATTTTCGTTTCAATTAATCCATCTGTTAAAAAATTTAATGTATTAACTGTTTGTTGGTCATGAACGCCTTCTTCTAAAACCAATATTTGAGCTGCTTTCATTTGCTTTCCCTTTGCTATTAATATGGGGATGAATTTAACTACTAAAGAAGCAGGTATATAAAGCAATAATGTTGAAAGAGAATCAAAAACAATTCTTTTATTTTCAGATTTAAATGTGTTTAAAATTTCCGTTACGGTTAAATTTAATGCATTTATATCTAACCCACCTTGAACAACCCTTTTCCAAGGCTCTTCTTGCGCCCCACCTAATCTCCAAGAATAAGCATCTAAAAAAACCATTTCACTCCTTTCAATAAAAGGAATGACATCCCAATTAAAATTTTTCATTGTAACAACAATATCTTCTGGCGAAGAATCCAAAGTGATATAAAGAGCAGATTGGTTTTGTGCTAATCCCGAATAAATAAATTTTTGACAAAAAGTTGTTTTACCCGTTCCCGGTGGACCCATAATTAATAAAGTCATATTTTCTTCTAAACCGCCTCCCAAAATCTTATCTAAACCCACGATACCCGTTGGTATTTTCATATAAACCTCT
>CAZFVX010000026.1:4220-7116 GCA_964522675.1 uncultured archaeon | reverse complement strand
TGTGGAACTGGAAAAACAATTTTTGGCGTTCAATTTACTTATTTGGGAGCAAAAAAATATAACGAGAACGGTGTTTATCTCTCTTTTGAAGAGCCAATAGAATCAATAAAAGCAAATACTTCGGAATTTGGATGGAGTTTTAAAGAATTAGAGGAATCGGGAAAATTTACATTTGTTAGATATGACCCATTTCATGTAGAAGACATTTTTGATATGTTAGAAACAACAATAAGAGAAAGAAACGCTAAAAGAGTGTGTATAGATTCCATATCAGCTTTGGGTTTACATGTGAGAGATAAAGCAGAATTAAGAAGAATGATATTTAATTTATCCCTTATTTTAAGAAAAACACAAGCAACCGCTGTTTTAATATCTGAAATAACTCCTGGAGCAAAAGGAATTTCAAGATATGGTGTTGAAGAATTTGTTTCGGATGCGGTAATAGTTTTATATTATGAAAGAACAAATTCAAGTTTTTCAAGGGCAATTCAAGTATGGAAAATGAGGGGTTCTGCTCATTCAGAAAAAATACATCCTTATAAAATAACTTCGCAAGGAATTGTTGTTTATCCAAAAGAAGAAGCATTTATAAGAATTTAATTATGATAAAATCATATAAAAAACTGGCTTTAGTACTTTTTGGAGGAATTGTAGATAGATATATAAATTATTTTAAGGACTTAGAAGATCATTTAGAAACGGCACATTTAAGAATTCTTTTAAAACCATGGATTTCAATGGCTTTTTTAACATCCACCATATCATTTTTTTCTAGTATTTTAATAATTTATATTTTAAATCTTATTTTCAAGTTTGGTATATTTATTTATGTATTTAGTTTATTTTTTCTTCCAATTATTATTGCACTAATTACATTTGTTTTCTTTTATTTTTATCCAATTGAAAGAGAAAAATCAATATTAAGATCAATAAATCTTAATTTGCCTTTTGCGGTAATTCACATGTCTGCAATAGTATCATCGGGAATCCCACCAGAATTTATGTTTGAATTATTATCGGAATCAAAGGAATACGGAGAAATTGCAAATGAATGTAAACTTATTGTAAGAAATATGAAAACATTTGGTATGAGTTCTGTTGATGCAATTAAAAATGTCGCTCACATAACACCTTCAAAAGAATTTAAGGAAATTTTAATGGGAATTTCATCTACTATAGAAAAGGGAGGAGATCTCGTAGCTTATTTAAAAGAAATGGGTGAATCGGCATTATTTAATTATAGAATAGCAAGAGAAAAATATGTTAGGACATTATCAACTTATGCTGATATATATACAGCGCTATTGATTGCAGCGCCTTTAATGATGTTAATAGTATTAATAATGATGGGAATGATAGGCGGAAATGTCGGAGGATTGACAATAGAACAAGCAATTTTATTGGTAACATGGGTTGTTTTACCTGTAATGAATATGATTTTCCTTGCTGTTTTACATATAACTTATCCTGGAATATAAGGTGAAAAAATGATATTTCAAATAACTTGTGTAATAATTGGGTTTATAATAATTTTAATTAGTAATTTTATTATTTCTCCAATTTCTGGTTTACTGGGTGCAATATTTAATCTTATAGGTGCCATAATAGCTATAATACCACCATTTTTATTCTTTTATTTAAAACATAGAAAAAATAAAGAAATTGAATCACAATTTTTAACTTTTATTTTAGATTTAACAGAATCCATAGATTCTGGAATGACTTTACCAATGGCATTAAAACATTGCTCCAAAAGAGATTATAAATCATTAACACCATACATTAAAAGAATGGCAGCCCAAATAGATTGGGGTGTCCCATTTGAAAAAATATTTGAGATTTTTGCAGAAGATATTAGTTCAATAACAGTTAAAAGAGCAATTGCAACAATAATAGAAACATATAGGGTTGGTGGTGAACTTTCTACAACCTTAAAATCAATTAATAAATCACTAACAGAAATAAACAAAATTAAAGAGGAAAGAACAGCTTCTGTACATGAACAATTAATTACCTCTTATATAGTTTTTTTCATATTTATTTTTATTTTAGTTGTACTTCAAAATTATTTAATTCCAGCTCTTACAGTAGAAGGAGGAGCAAATATAGGTTTTGGCGCAGGAGGTGGTCAAGCAATATCAGCTGAAACTTATTATCAAACATTTATAGTTTTTATAATAATTCAAGGATTTTTTGCTGGTCTTGTTGCTGGAAAAATGGCGGAAGGGTCAATGATAGGAGGAATTAAACATTCAATAATTTTAATTACTGCTGGATATGCTTTATTTTCAATTGCAACTCAATTAGAAATAAAGATTTTGTAATCTATTAACGAAATATTTATTAGGGAGGATAAACAAATAATTTTATATGGTGAAAAAAATGAAAGGTTTAAAAGGTATATCTCCTGTAATAGCTGCAGTAATTTTAATTGCAGTGGCAATAGCAGTTGGTGTGATGGTATCAACATGGGTAACTTCTTGGGTAACAACAACCACGGGTGGAGCAGGTGGCACAGCAAGTTCTTGTGTGGGAATTAGTTATACTGTTAGTTTTATAAGTAATAGTAGTAGTCCAACAGCACCATATTGGATAATGGTAAAAGTAACAAATACTGGAACTTCTGATGTTACTTTAAGTGGTATGGAAGTTTCTAGTGCTACTGCTACAAATTCAAGCGTTTCGTTGGTTAATGGGGCTCAAACAATATCACCACAAAGATCGGTATATTTAAATGGAACTTGGAGTGGAACTCCGGCAGTAGGTGATGTGACTTCGGTAAAAGTATTTAACGATGAATGCCCATCATACTCATCTACAGCAACAGTATCTTAAAAGATTTATGGTGAAAAAAATGAAAGGTTTAAAAGGTATATCTCCTGTAATAGCTGCAGTA
>CAZFVX010000026.1:0-4120 GCA_964522675.1 uncultured archaeon | reverse complement strand
TATGGTGAAAAAAATGAAAGGTTTAAAAGGTATATCTCCTGTAATAGCTGCAGTAATTTTAATTGCAGTGGCAATAGCAGTTGGTGTGATGGTATCAACATGGGTAACTTCTTGGGTAACAACAACCACGGGTGGAGCAGGTGGCACAGCAAGTTCTTGTGTAGGGATTAGTTATACTTTTTCAGCAACTGACGTAACTTATACTAATGGTGATGGTAGTATAAGAATAAAAGTAACAAATACTGGAACTTCTGATGTAACATTTAATGGAATAGAAATTGCAAACGCTACTGTTATTAATTCAACTAGTATTACAGAGACTACGTTATCACCAGGACAATCAACATATTTAACGGCAACAATGAAAAGCGGTATGGAACCATTAACATATGTAAAAGTATTAAATAAAGATTGCCCAACATACTCAACAACAGTAACAATGACATAAAAACAATAATATATAGAGACCTTGCAGTTATTTTCTTTTTTTATTTTAAAGAGGAAAAAATGAAAGGTATTTCGCCTATAATAGCTGTAGTAATTTTAATAGGTTTTACTTTAACTATTGGTGTATTAGTTTCTTCTTGGATAACCCAATTATCTACTCAACAAACAACAGAATCCGAAACAACCTTATCCGAATGTAAAGGTTTAATGTATTCTTTTTCAAAACTCGATGTAACTTATACAACTTCGGATCATATACTCACAATAAAAGTTACAAATATAGGAACAAAAGATATTTATGGGTTTAGTGTTGAGGTAGCAAATTCAACTTATATAGCGGGAGATGTTCCGATTGTTCAAAATGTTTTAGAAACAGACCCATTAAGACCCCAAGGCTCAGCATATATAAAAGCAGACTTGACAAATTATTTAGAAATGGGAAAATTAGAATATGTAAAAGTTTTAAATTCTGTATGCCCAACATATTCTTTTAAAGTAGAAAAAGAGATTCAACTTTAAATTTTAAACACTCTTAAGCCAGTAATTGTTTTTCCCACTTCTTCAATTTTCCTCTTTACTTCTAATTCTGTTGGTGAGATATCTTTTTCAACCCATTCTATAACTGTTTCTGGGCCTTTATAATACAAATTTATTATTTTTGAAACATCACTAAATTTAGTTATATTATGTCTTTGCATCCATTCTAAAATTCTCGCTTTCATATTTATTTCTTTTAAAAGCTTCTCATAAGGGATTCCTTTTTCTCTGGATATTTTTTGAATTAAATTTGATTCCATTAATTTTTGTTCAAATGAATCAATGGATGCGATCCAGAAAAAAGGTCTTACGGTATGAACCATGCCAGTTTTAGGATCTATAGAAGAAATTTCAACAATTTCTTTTACCCTCCTGGCTGATTTCCCTTTTTCCCTTGCATGAATCATAACTACTATTAAATCTAAAGATTCAATTAAACTTGGTGATAATTCTATTGGTGGTGTACTTAATCTTTTCATAACATCATCCATAGAACCAGCATGAATCGTTCCTATGGAGGGATGCCCAGAAGCTATACCCTGAAACATAACATAAGCTTCTTTACCTCTTACCTCACCAACAATTACATAATCTGGATTTTGTCTAAAAGATTCTTTTAATAAATCAAACAAATTAACTTCTCCATAAGATTTACTTTCTTCAGAAATCCCAAATCCCATTCTTGAAACGGCGGGTATCCAATTCTCGTGTGGGAGATTTAATTCTCTCGTATCCTCTATTGAAACAATTTTTTGTTCTGGTGGAATAAACATCGTTATACAATTAAGAATTGTGGTTTTACCCGTCGCAACACCACCACAAATAAGCATGGAACTCCCATATTGAACGGCAGTCCATAAATACGCCATTATACCAGGAGAAACAGTACCCATATTTATTAATTCTATAGGTGATATTGGGTTTTCTCTAAATCTTCTTATAGAAAATGTTGGGCCTTTTGTTGTTACATCTTTAGCTAATGTTGCCTGAACCCTTGAACCATCCGGTAAACTACCATCTAACAATGGTCTTGAATAGGATATATATCTTCCACATCTTTCTGAAAGTTTTATTACAAAATTTGACAAATAATCTAAATCCTTGTAAACTATATTTGTTTTTATTGAACCAAATTTTCTATGAACTATATATATAGGTGTATTTAGACCATCGCATCCTATATCTTCTATATAAGGGTCATGCATTAGTGGTTCTATCTCATTAAGTCCAATAAAATCTCTAAAAATATAATACATTATTTTAATGTAAGTTTCAGGTGAAACAATTAAATCTAAATCTTCTAATATGGATTTAACATTTTTTTCTAAATATTTAATTGCTTTGTATTCATTTTTCATATCAGAAAGTTTTATATCTATCACTTTAACTAAACTGTTTTTTATTTTTTCTAAATCTTCTTTTTCTTTAGGAGAAAGAACTGGCTCTAAAACATGATAAACTAATTCTTTTTGAACGGGATTCCATTTTATATTTGCATACGCTAATGGTTCTATTAAAGGATATTTAACATTAACTTTTTCTATATCTTTAAAAGAAGGGATATTTATAAAATATTTTGGAATTCTTATACGAAATTCTGGATAATTAATTTTTCTTTTTTCAATTACTCTTCTAAGAAAACCTTTTAAGGGCATATATTATTTATTATGTTTTCCTCATTTTTATCTTTTCTTCTTAACAATTCTATGGAATCTTGCACAAGAAGGACACGCATAAATTTTATTATGCAATAGAGAAATTCTTTTTTTCGTTTTTAACTCCTTTTTTAATATTGGGTCATTTATGCTAAATCCCCTCACTACAGAGAAAGTTTTATATTTAGGAACTTTTCTACCGCAAAACCCACAAGTAACTAAGGATTCTCTACCTCTTGTTTTTGTATGACTCCAACCTCTTTTATAAAATCTTACGGGCATAAAAATCTCCTAAATAATTATGGATAAATAACTTTAAATAGTTAAAATAAAAAATTTAACCCTTTATATTTCCAATTGGTTTAACTTTTACTACTTTTTTTGCTAAATTTGCGTTATGTACGGCATCTACAACTTCTGAAACATCTTTATATGCTCCAGGAGCTTCTTCCGCTAAACCTGGAAATGAATGTGCCCTTATATAAATCCCCTTTGCCTCCAATTCCTTAACCAATCTATCACCTCTCCAAGTTTTTTTTGCTTTTATTCTTGACATGGTTCTTCCCGAGCCATGGCAAGCGGAACCAAATGCTCTTTCTTCTCCATACTTGGTTCCCACTAAAATATAAGAACAGGTTCCCATAGTTCCGCCTATTAAAACAGGTTGACCAACTCCTCGATAAACCTTTGGTAATTCTTCTCTATCAGGACCAAATGCTCTTGTGGAACCCTTTCTATGAACATATAATTCTTTTATTTTCCCATTTACCTTATGCTTTTCTATTTTACATGTATTATGACCAACATTATAAAGCATTTTTAATTCAGAATCGGGGAAAATTTTTTTAAATCCTTTTCTAACAAGATAAACTATTACTTGCCTGTTAGCGAAGGCGTAATTAATTCCACAATTCATTGCCGTAAAGAATTTTTGACCTTCGGGAGAATTTATTGGCGCACAAACCAATTCCCTTTCCCTTATAGGAATTCCATATTTTTTTGATGCTTCGCCTAAAATTTTTAAGTAATCTGTTCCTATTTGGTGCCCTAAAGCCCTTGAACCGCAGTGAATTGAAACCAAAATTTGTTCTTTTTCTAGCCCGAATTTTTTTGCGGTTTCTTGGTCATAAACTTCATCTACGTACTGAACCTCTAAATAATGGTTTCCAGAACCTAAAGTTCCTATTTGTTTTCTTTCTCTTTTTATTGCAAGTTCGCTTACATTTTCTGGATTTGCGTTTGGAACTCTTCCATTTTCTTCTATATATTCTAAATCTTCTCTTAAACCATAACCGTTATCAACAACCCATTTTGCTCCATCTATAAAAACATCATTCAATTGGGAAGAAGACAGTAAAATTTCGCCCCTTTCTCCCAAGCCAGCGGGAACGATCTGAAATAAAGTATCAATTAATTGTTTTATTCTGGGCTTAACTTCTTTTAAAGTTAAGTTTGTTTTTAAAGTTACAACGCCACAGTTT
>CAZFVX010000025.1:6814-11526 GCA_964522675.1 uncultured archaeon | reverse complement strand
GCTAATTTTATGATTTCTAAAAATTTAAAAATCAGTAAAACCACAATTTAATTTATGCATAAGAAATTAGCAATAAAAGTTGAAAATTTAACTAAAAAGTTTAATGGTTTTACGGCTGTAAATAACATTTCATTCACTGTAAATAAAGGTGAATTATTTGGTTTGCTTGGGCCCAATGGCGCGGGAAAAACAACAACTATTAATATGCTTTCTACCTTACTTAATCCAACTTCGGGATATGCAGAAGTAGCGGGATTTGATATTTCTCGAGATAAGGATGATGTTAGGAGAAATATAGGTATTGTTTTTCAGGAGCCTGCCCTCGACAACAGGTTAACGGGTAGGGAGAATTTAGAGTTTCATGCAATGATGTATGGTATGGATAAAGAAGAAAGAAGAAAAAGAATAAGAAAAGTTCTTGAACTCGTTGAACTGACCGATAAGGCAGATGAATTAGTTGAAAATTATTCTGGGGGAATGAAAAGAAGATTAGAAATTGCTCGTGGCTTGATACATAAACCAAAAGTTTTATTTTTAGATGAGCCAACGCTTGGTTTAGATGCGCAAACAAGAAGACATATTTGGGATTATATTAAAAAATTAAATAAAGAAGGAGTTACAATTATTTTAACTACTCATTACATGGAAGAGGCAGATTACCTCTGTGATAGAGTTGCTATTATCGATCACGGAAAAATTATTGCATTAGATACGCCAAAAAATTTAAAAGATATACTCGGTGGGGATGTTGTAATATTAGAGATTAAGAATAAAAACAAGATCGAAAAATTAATGAACTCTTTAAAAAAATTGAAGTGGATAAAAACAATGAAAAAACATTATACGAATTTAAGTTTAACCATGGAAAAGGGAGAAAAAAGAATCCCCGAATTAATAAGCATTGCCAATAAAAATAAAATAAATATAACATCTGTTAATTTACATAAACCAAGTTTAGAAGATGTGTTTTTATATTTCACTGGAAAAACCATTAGAGAAAAAGAAGCAACTCAAAACGAACTAAACAAGGAAATGATGAGGAGAAGAGTGAGATGAAACCAATAAATTTTACAGCAATATATGTTTTATGGTTGAGAGAAATGAAAAGGTTTTGTAGGGCAAAGTCCCGAATTATTGGTACATTAGCGATCCCATTGTTCTTTTTAGCTTTTTTGGGATTAGGTTTTAATAATATGCCCGTTCCAGGTGTACCAAAAAATATTGATTATGTTGATTTTTTAGTTCCAGGTATTATTGGAATGACCATGATTTTTACTTCAACTTTTGCTGGGATATCTGTTTTGTGGGACAGAGAATTTGGATTTTTAAAAGAAATTATGGTCACTCCTGTCAGTAGAGTATCTATCGTACTTGGTAGAATGATAGGAGGAGTTACAACTATATTAATTCAAGGTATTTTAATTCTTTTTATTTCAATTTTTATGGGATTTAAAATTATTGGGATACTATCTTTTTTATTTTCAATTATTTTTATGATTTTAATTGCCATGACATTTATAGGTTTAGGATTAATATTCGCCTCAAAAATGAAGGATATTCATGGATTTAGTTTATTAATGAATTTTACAATATTTCCACTTTTCTTTTTATCGGGTGCTTTATTCCCCATAGAAAATTTACCTCTTTGGCTTCGATACATATCTTATATTGACCCTTTAACCTATGGTGTTGATGGATTAAGGGGAGTATTAATAGGATTTTCTTTATTCCCAATTATTTATAGTTTTATGATTTTAGTCGGATTTTCTTCAATAATGGTTTTATTGGGTGCATACTTCTTTGAAAAAAGCGAAGCTGTATAAATACAATTTCTAAATTTTTTCACATTTGAAAAAATAAAAGAAAAATTAATCCTTTACTGGTTTAACTTCTATTCCCATCTCTTCTAATCTATTTTTTAATTTTTCTAATGCTCTTTCCACATCTTTTAGTGTATGTGCCCCTGTGCAGATTATTTTCCCTGAAGAGAAAAGTAAGAAAGCAACCCTTGGTTCACTTATTCTATAAACCAACCCGGGAAACTGTTCTGGTTCATATTCTGCATTTTCTAAATTAAATGCAATTTCTTCTAAATTTAGCCTAGCTTCGATTTTTGATGATGCCACTATATTTTCTATCTCTATTGAATAATCATCTGGTACATCTATCCCAAGTTCTTTAATTTTTTCTACAACCTTCCTTGTTGCTATTTTTGCTTCATCTATACTTTTTGCACCAGTGCAAACAATTTTCCCCGAGGAAAAAACTAATGCTGCTGTCTTTGGGTTTTGTAATCTATAAACCAACCCGGGAAACTGTTCTGGTTCGTACTCTGCGTCTTCTGAAGAATTAACAAACTTTTCTAAAGAAATATTTACATTTAAAATGGCAAAAGCAACAACGTTTTCAACTTTAATTTTAAACTCACTCATCGCAAACCCTCCTAAAAAGATTATATAAATAAAAAATCATTTTAAAATATATAAATCTAACCTTATAAATTAAAATTTAACTATTAAATATGTAACTTTATAGTAACAAATGATTGTATGGAAAAAGTCCTTAAAATCCAAACAAAAGAAGAATTTGGAATTATTGATATAACAGAAAAAGTAGAGGAAGTTGTTTTTGAATCTAAAATAAAAGATGGAATTTGCTTAGTTTTTGTTAAAGGGTCTACAGCAAGTATAATAATTAATGAGAATGAATATGGCTTGCTCCAGGATTTAAAGAAAACTCTTGAAAAATTAATACCTAAAGGGAATTATAATCACCCCAGCAATGCGCACTCTCATTTAAAAGCAACTTTTTTAGGTCCCTCAAAGGCAATACCAATAAAAGATGGAAAATTAGACCTGGGAACCTGGCAGTCCATTTTTGTAATTAACTTCGATATTTATCCAAGAGAAAGAGAAATTGTGATTAAAATTTTAGGGAAATAAAATTATTTATGTGCAAAGGCAATTGTTACTTTATCCTTTTCTATTTTATCAATTCTCCCAAAACCGATCCTTTCTAATTGAATGATTTCACCAATTTTTAATTTTGAAAGCAATTGTTCTCCCAGACCTTTCCAAATCCCTTCAAGGGTTATTATTTCAATTTTTATATTTGGTTTTGAAACCCATTGTATTTTTTGCATTTCCTTAATAATTTCATTTCCAATATACTTTGATTCCCTTTCAAGTTTAACATTTCCTAAGCCCTTTAATCGAATTTTTTTGCCTTTAAATTGCTCAAAATCTTCTTTACTAATCCAAATTTCATTTAAATCGACAGAAATTTCTTTTTTTCCTCTTTCTGGAAAATCTGGATGTAAATCCTCATAAACTTTTTGAATTTTTGGAGCGTTTTTAATTAAAATTTTTACGGGATTTATCACAGCCATATATCTATTTGCAATGGAATCTATTATTTTTCTATTTTCAGAATAAAATGTTTCTACGGGAACCTTTATATCATTTAAACTTACCCCAAAACTAAGTATAAAATTTCTTATAGCTTCAGGTTTAAAACCTCTTTTTTTAAGAGATTGTAAAGACCATGTTCTAAGGTCATCCCAACCCGAGTATACACCTTCTTTTATTTTTCTCCTTGCTTCAGATTTGCTTAATTTAGTTCCTTTAATTTGTAAAAGCCCGTGATGAAGAATCTCGGGATGTTTCCAACCTAATATGTCCCATATGTACTTTTCCATCATATCTTCAATGACAAGGTCCTTTCCCCTTAAGATATGGGTTATACCTAAAAAATGATCATCTATTGCCCATGAAAACTCAAGCATTGGCCAAACCTTATATTTTTTTCCCACTCTCGGATGTTCCCTTTCAGAAACTCTAAGTAAAACCCTGTCTCTAAATGCTGGGTTTGGGTGTTTCATATCTGTTTTAATTCTTACCACGGCTTCTCCTTCTTTATAATCTCCTTTTAACATCTTTTTCCATTTCTCAAGATTTTCTTTTGGTTTTCGTTTTCTACATTCGCATTCTATTCCCTCTCTTCTATTTTTTCTTAAAATTTCTTGAGGGCATTCACAAACATATGCGTGACCCGTGTTTATTAATTTTTCTGCCCATTTGTAAAACAAATTTAATCTATCAGACTTGTAAATAATTTTATGATATTTAACACCCAACCAGTCAAGTCCTTCCTTTATTAAATCATAGGCTTCTTTTATGGGAATCTTTTTCTCAGAACCTATTGTATCGTCTATCACTAAAATTAATTCTCCTTTATATTTTTTCACATACTCATCATTTAAAATGACCATTCTCGCATTTCCTATATGTAAAGGCCCAGAAGGGAAAGGAGCAAGTCTCATTACTATTTTCTTATACTTCTCGGCATTTGGTAATTCAGGTAATTCCTTTCTTTCCTCAATTTTCTTTTTCTCAAGCATTTCGGGAGAAATTTTCTCCAATTCCTTTTTTTGTTTTTCTAAACCCCATTTATTAATTTCTTTAACCGTTTCCTCAACTAACCTTTTGATTTCTAAAACCCTTTTCTTAAATTCTGGCCTTTCGCTTAAAACTTTACCCAAAACCGCTTTAGAATTTGCTTTCCCATTATAAAAAACGGCGTTTTGCAGACAATATTTTAAAACAACCTCTTTTTCTCTTTCCATAATAAAAATAAAGATTTTAAATTAAAATAACTTCTTTAAACTATTATAAATTTTAAGTTATTACTAAAAAGATATAAAAATTTAAAAA
>CAZFVX010000025.1:0-6714 GCA_964522675.1 uncultured archaeon | reverse complement strand
AAAAATCGGAGAAGTAATAGAGAAAGTATTAAATAATTTACAACCCTAATAAAATCCCTGCAGTTAGCGCTAAAATTATACCTAATCCTTGATAAAGAGTTAAAGTTTCTTTTAAAATCAAAACTGCTAAAATAATTGTGATTGCCGGATAAAGTGCTACTAAAGGTATTGCTATAGATATTTGCACCTTTTCTATAAATAGATATTCAGTTATAATACCAACCGCAGTAAAAATTCCAGCCAAAATAGGATAAATTAAATTTTTTGATGGGGTTAAAACAACATTGTGAGTTAGTAAAAGATAAACAAAAACAAGAACTATAGTAACAATTTGATATACTAAAATAAATTGGTAAACCCCTATAGTTGTAACCCCCAGCTTACTAAAAAATCCCCACAGTCCCCAACAAATCAAAGTTAATATTAATAAAAATATTGTAAAAGTTTCCATAATAATTTTATGGATTAACAAGTTTATAATATTTCAATAATTTTCTCCAATCCTTCTTTGATTTTGTTTTCTTCTGTTGTGAGAGACAATCTGAAAAATTCTCTATAATCCCCAAAGGCTGTTCCAGGAGTTATTGCGGTCCCCTTTTCGAGTAAATTTAATGCAAATTCTTCTGAATTTAAATTAGGAATTTTCGGGAATAAATAAAATGGTGCATCCGGTTTTGAGAATTTTAATTTCGAATTAGAAAGGATTTTGTTTGCTAAATCTACCCTTTTTTGATAAATTTCTCTCATTTTATTGGAAATTTCTTTTTTTAGCTCCAAAGCCTTTAGTCCGGCTTCTTGAATAAAAACTGGGACATTTGTAACGGTTATTTGGAAAAAGTTTCCTAGCCTGTTTATTACTTCTTTGTTAGCGATTACATAACCTAATCTCCATCCGGTCATGGCAAATGTTTTGGAAAAAGAGTTTACAAAGAAGTTTTCTTCCCAGTTAAATTCCAGAATGCTTTTTGTATTTGAAAAACTTATATCAGAGTAACATTCATCAGACAAAACTTTTATTCCATTTTCTTTTGCAATTTC
This sequence comes from uncultured archaeon, assembly GCA_964522675.1. GTDB lineage: Archaea > Aenigmatarchaeota > Aenigmatarchaeia > QMZP01 > CAZFVX01 > CAZFVX01. The sequence continues at coordinate 5,676 of CAZFVX010000025.1, read as the reverse complement.
TATGATTTTCTCGAAATTCTTAATTGCCTTGCTTGTTGGGTTATTCGGATTGTTTAAAATTATCATTTTTGTTTTTTCATCAATTAGTTCATTTAACTTCTCTAACTCGATTTGCCACTCAGACTCAAGATCTGTTTTTAAAAAATTTACTTCAACTCCAATATTTTTTGCCATTAATTCATAAGCCGTCCAATGAGGAGTTGGAATAATTATATTACTTCCTTTTTCGAGAGACAAATACATTAAAGAAAAAATCCCAATCTTTGATCCTGGCGTAATGATTACATTTTCTTTTTTTACATTATGAATTTCTGCTAATTTTTCTCTTAATTTAGGTAAGCCAAAAGAAGAGGAGTATTTTGTTTTTCCCTCTTTCAAAGCTTTATAAGCAGCTTCCATGATTCTTGGGTCTGTATTTTGATCGGGGTCACCTACATTAAATTTTATTATTTTCTTTCCCTGGCTTTCTAATTCCACAACTCTTTCTGCAATTTTATAAAGCATATTATCACTTAGCTTTCGGATACGAACCCAAAATTTTCACAAATATTGCATATTCTTCCAATTTTTCCAAGGCCTCTTTACAAATCTTATCTTCTCTATGACCTTCAAAATCCAAGTAAAAATTATATTCCCACGGGTTTTGTCTTGTAGGTCTTGACTCTATTTTTGTTAAATTTATTTTCTTGTCTGCAAAAACTTTTAATGCACTAAATAGTGTTCCTGGTTTATGTTTTAGTGAAAAAATTATTGAAGTTTTATCTTTCCCTGTAGGTTCATAATCTTTTTGGGACAAAACAAAAAATCTTGTAAAATTATTTGAATTGTCTTCAATTCCTTCCAAAAGGATTTTCATACCGTAAATTTTAGCTGCTCTCGAGCTCGCTATAGCAGCGGAATCTAAAAGTTTATTCTCTTTAATCATTTTCACGCTCCCCGCAGTATCGTAAGTTGGAATCAATTCGCATTTTAATTTTTCTAAAAAATACTTGCATTGGCCTAATGCTTGCGGGTGGGAATAAACCCTTTTCACATTCTTTAATTTTGTTTCTGGGTTTGCGATTAAACAGTGTATTATTTTAAGATTAATTTCACCCCAAACCTTTAATTTTGAATCCAAAAGCAAATCATAGGTTTGAGTTATGCTTCCTTCTAAAGAATTCTCCACCGGCACCATGGCAAAATCTGCTTTTCTTTCTTCCACGGATTTAAAGGTTTCTTTCAAATCCTTACAGGGTAAAGTTTCTACAGAATTTCCAAAAAACTGAAAGATGGCTTCTTCACTGTATGCTCCTTTCTCCCCTTGAAAAGCAACCTTTAGGCGTTTACCTTCGATATCTTCTTCTACCTTTTTGCATAAAGCTATTATTTCTTTAAAAATTCTTTCAATATTTTCTGGGCTTATTTTGTATTTAATTGCAAGGTCTTTTACTTGTTCTAAAACCTTTTCTTCCCTTGATTTATCAAAAATAGATTTTCCATATTTATTTTTAATTTTTACAACTTCCTTTGCAACTTCCACCCTTTGCGTAATTTTTTCTACAATCTCCTCATTTAATTTATTAATTTCTATTCTTGGTTTTTTAATCTCCTCCTCATATCCCATTCTATTCCTCCTTTATTATTAACACTTTAAATAAATGAAAATTAAATCAGAAAAGGAACGATCCCATGAATTTAATAACTAAAGAAAAATCCAAAATTCCCGAGTTTATTTTTCAAGCCCATAATAATCAATTGGAAATATTATATTTTAATTGATGAAAAAGGATTTAAATATTTTTCTGTTTTTCATTTATCTTTAATAGTAAATCTATAAATTTTTCTCTTACTTCCTTGGTGTATGGATTAAATTTTTGTATATCTCTAAATAACTGAGGAGAATCGTATTTAACTATCTCAAGCATTTCCAAAAGTTTGCTATAACTTGTTAATTCTAAGTCTTGTTTTTTAATCCCCATTTTTATTAAAGCTTCAGAAATAAAATGAACTATAGACTGAGAATTTGCCATTTGCTTATCGTGTTCTTCTGGCGTTGTTACAATTACTTTCAAACCCAATTCCTCTAAAAAACTTTTAACTTTGTTTAAATTTTTTGTTTTCACTGGGCAAAGTACCAAAGTTAAGCCCTCAATTCCTTGAGCTCCAGTCTGAGGACCAAATAAGGGATGGGTTCCTATTATTTCAACATAGTCAGGTAATATTTCTTTCATCCATTTAACCGGCTTTACTTTAACAGAACAAACATCCAAAATCAAAGAGCCTTCTTTAAGATAATCCTTGATTTCCTTTAAAACGTTTTTAAACTCAGAAATTGGAACAGCTAAAACAACTATATTTTTTGAAGAAGCTTCTTGTAAAGAAACAAAATTCACACCAATTTCTTCTGCTTCTTTTGATTTATCCAATTTATCCGAAACAAAAACATTGAAATGGTTTCTGAGAATTTTTGCTGCAAACTGACCAAAACGACCAAAACCTATTATTGATAAACCGCATTTTTTCATTTATTTTAAAAAATAATTTTAAAATATATAAAAATTTAATAAATATAGATGAAAAAAATAAAAACCCTTATAATAGGTTCTGGTGCTGCGGGTTTAACTTCTGGTATTTTTTCTGGTAGAGACTCTTTAATAATCTCTTCTGGTCATGGGAATTCTATTATATCGCCTTGGAACTGTATGCTTGCTGATAATTTAAAAGAAAAAATGCTTAAATCTGGAATTTCAAATAATAAGAAAATTGTTAGCAAATTTATAGAAAATATTCCAGAGGCGATAGAATTTTTAAAAAAGAACTTTGAAATAAAAAAATCAAACATAGGAGTTATTCCCAATTCAAAGAGACCTGGAATCTATTGTATTAAAAAACTAGAAAAAATTTATAAAAACAAGGGGGGAAAGGTTTTAAAAGGAAGCGTAACCGGTTTTTTGAAATCCAGAAATGAAATTTTCGGTGTACTTGTGAAACATGAGAAAAAAATAAAAAAGATATTTTTTGATAATTTAATTATTGCTTCTGGTGGAATTTCTGATTTGTTTAAATATTCAACGGGACCAAACAAAGGAACTGAGATATTATCATTGTTGCATGCAGTAGGAATTCTTTTTGAAAATATAGAATTTCAAATGTTCCACCCATTTCTTATTATAGATGAAAAAATGCCTAGAGTATTAGTTTCTGGAGAAATACTTTCTAAAATGAAATATGTTTCTGAGGGAAAAGAATTTCTTTCAGAAGAAATTAAAGACAGCTTAAAAAATAATGAACATCATTCAATTTTCCCAAAAATGATAAACGAGTTTTACTTTCAATCAATAAAAAGTGATATTTATGGAATTTTGGAAGTTTCCGAAGAGTGGTTTAGAAAATACAAAAAGGAAAATGAATTTGGTTGGATATTTTCAGGTAAAGAATTGGGTAACATAAAAAAAATAAAAATTTCTCCAGCTTACCATTATTTGGTGGGAGGAATAAAAATAAATGAGAGGTGTGAAACCTCACTTAAAAATGTTTTTGCATGTGGGGAGGTTTCTTCAGGGCTTCATGGGTTTAATAGAATAGGTGGATTAGCAATACCTGAATGTATAGTTTTCGGGAAAATAGCAGCAGAATGTTCTTCAGAAACTGAAAATAGAAAAACACCTTCGAGTTTAGAAAAAATTATAATCCAAGATAAAATCTCTAATGAGTTAAAAGAGAAATTATGGTTCGGTTTAGGGCCAGTTAGAAACAATAACAACCTTAAAAATTTTTTAGAATATTTAAATTATCAAAAAGGACTGATACCAGAATTTGTTAAAATGATTACAAAAATTTCTTTAAATAGAAAGGAAAGTGTAGGATGTTTTTTGAGAGATGATTATCCATTACCTAATAATATTAAAAAATCCTATCTCCAAGGAAATAACTTTTGGTTCGAATAAATTTAAAAATAAACAAATCCAATAAATTCAATAAAAGAGTTGGTAGATGTGGATAAAAAAATTGAAGATGCATTGAAAAAGGTTATAGATCCGCACACGGGAATTAATATAGTTGAGATGGGTTTAATTAAGGGTGTAGAAATTAAAAAGGATAAGGTTAAAGTCAGGTTCGTTCCAACAACTCCTTTTTGCCCAATGGTTCATCATCTGGTTTCTGAAATAGAGGAAGCGGTAAAATCCGCGGGATTTAAAAATGTAGAAGTAGAATTGGGTTATGAGTAAAAAATTAAAAATTTGTTTTTTAAAATCATTTTATTTTTCTTATTTTGGGTTTAATTTCGGGGCAGTTCTTTTTAATTAACTCAATTAATTCATTCACAAGTTCCTCAAAAATTTTTAGTTTCTTTTCATTTGATTTTTTGCTAAAATCTAAGTTAATGATTGAAAGTAACCTCTGATACGTGTTTTTTGGTTTTATTTTTAATTTTTCAATCCTTTTATTTAACCATTTTAATTGGTCAAAATATTCTTCGTTTAAAGTAAAAAGTACAAAAACGAAATCTTTGAGTGCGTAATAAAATTTTTCATAAATAAAAAATTTGTCCTCTCTTGGAATTGATCTTTTCATATATTCATAAAACTTTCCAAAATTGGAAACCCTATCCTCTATTATTTTCTTTTTAATTTTTTTAGGATAAGGTTTTAATTTTTTCTTTAAACCCTTTATCAAACCCCGGGGGTCCCAGATAATTTTACATTCATTAATTAATGCGGGCCAATATTCCCAAATTTCACCTTTTAAAAAATTATTAATTGATTTTTTTATCTCACTAAATTTAAAAAATTGCAAATCTACATAAAACTTATCTAGTTCGAATCTTATTATATGGAATTTAGTTGACACGATTTCTATTCTCGCACCTTCAATTTTTTTAACAATTTTCTCCATTTCTTTTTTAGAAGGAATTTCGCCAACTAAAACCAAAATATCAACATCTTTTGAGAACCTATCCACAAACCCTCTTGCAACAGAGCCAAAAAGACAAATAGCTTTAATGTCCTTTTCTTTTTTTATAATCCTGACAACTTTTTCGGTTATTGTAATTAACTTTTCAAATTTGGATTTCATAATTATTTTTATTAAATCAAATAAAAAATAAAATGAATGTTAAGTAAAAAATTTAGGAAAAAATTAAATCCATTTGCAGAAAGAATCGGACTTTTGCTTTTAAAATTGAAATTAACTCCAAATTTTATAACTTTTTTAGGTTTTGTTTTAATTTTTCCCGCTCTTTACTTTTTTTATTTTAAAAATATTTTTTTAGCTTCAATTTTTATTTTACTCTCGGGTTTAATGGATGTTTTAGATGGGGCATTGGCAAGGGTTAGTAAAACTACAAGACTTGGTGAATATTTGGATGCCGTTACAGATAAAATGGTAGAGGGGTTAATTTTTTTAGGTGTTGGATTTTCTTTTCCTGAATTTTGGCCTTTAGCTTGTTTGGGCGTTTTATCTTCGATTTTGGTTTCTTACACAAAACACAGGGTAGATAAATTTAATATAAATAATTCTGTTGCTGGTTTAGAAAGGGCAGAAAGAATCTTAATTTTAGGTTTTGGAATTTTATTTTCTTATTTTCTTCCCGACCCAGAATTTTTTGTACTAATCGTTTTATTATTTGTAATTATTGGTTCTTTTACAACTTCTTTATTCCAAATTTTTAAAGCGGTGAAATTGTTAAAATAA
>CAZFVX010000024.1:0-11602 GCA_964522675.1 uncultured archaeon | reverse complement strand
TCTATTTCCTAAAAAAATTCTTTGAGAACCATTTTTTCTTTTTGAAACTAAGGCGTTTGGATATTTTTCTTTTAATTTTTCAAATTCTTCCTTTCCGACTTCTTGAATAATTTTTGTTTTCATGGTTTTCCCTTAAATTAAGATAAAGATAAATAGATATTTATAAAATTTAAAAATTAAAAATTTTATTAATAGCCCGGTGGTGTAGTGGCCAAGCATAGCGGGCTTTGGGCATCGCCTAAAGCTTTGAGGTCTCGATGAAAGAAACCCGCTGACCGCGGTTCGAAATTAAAAATGAGAATCCGCGCCGGGCTAATTTATAAACCCTTTAATTTAATTAAATAAAAGAGAAAATGATCTCTAAAATTAAAAAAAGGGATGGAAGAATTGTTAATTTTGAACAAGAAAAAATTACAAATGCTATTCATAAGGCTTTTTTAGCAACTAAAGAGAAAGATGGTGATAAAGCAAAGAAATTATCTAATCAGGTTGTTAAAATACTTGAGGGAAAATTTAAAGAAGAAATACCAAGCGTAGAGGATATTCAAGACATCGTAGAAGAAGTTTTAATTAAAAATGGATATTCAAAAGTTGCCAAAGCTTATATCCTTTATAGACAAAAAAGGGCAGAAATAAGAGAAACTAAAGAATTTTTTGGAATTAAAGACGATTTAAAACTTGGGATAAATGCAATAAAACTATTAAAGAAAAGATACTTATTGAGAAACGAAGAAGGAAAAATAATAGAAACACCCAAGCAAATGTTTAAAAGAGTTGCAAAAGCGGTAGCAAAAGTTGAAAAAAAATATAAAAAAGACCCTAAAAAAGCAGAAAAAGAATTTTATGAAGCAATGGCTAATCTTGAGTTTTTGCCAAACTCACCAACTTTAATGAATGCCGGAACAAGTTTAGGTCAGTTATCGGCATGTTATGTTCTTCCCGTAGGCGATTCATTAAAAGAAATTTTTGATGCTGTAAAGGCAATGGCATTGGTTCACCAAAGCGGTGGAGGCACGGGGTTTACCTTTTCTCATTTAAGGCCTAAAGGTGATATTGTAAGATCTACTAAGGGTGTAGCTTCTGGGCCTGTTTCATTCATGAGGGTTTTTGATGTCGCCACAGATGTTATAAAGCAAGGTGGATGTATATCAACTAGTAGTTTAGTTAGAACAGATAAAGGTATTATTCCAATTGGAATGCTTTTAGATTGTCCAACCTTTGGAAATTGTCAAACAAGATATCTTGTTTATACAAATGGTAAATTTGAAAATGCATTCTTAGCAGAAGATAATAATATATCAGAAGTTTATAAAATAAAAACAGAAATAGGAACAGAAATTAAAGCAACATATAATCATCTTATTGGTGTTATTAACGAAAATGGTGAATTTTCTTGGAAAAGAGCGGAAGATATTCAAAAGGGAGACTGGATTATTCATGTATTGGGAGGCCATATTGGCACAGATATAGAATTACCATCTATAAAACTTAAAAAGCATTTTAATTCTAAAGAAGTTAAACTACCTAAAAAAATGACCCCAGAATTAGCTGAATTACTTGGAATTTATATGGCTGATGGTTGTCTTAGTACGGGAGGAAGAATTATTTTTTCTGTAGAGACAAAAGATATTGAATTAAAAGAAAGGATTTGTAAGTTAATGTTAAAAATTTTTGGTGTTTCAAAACACAGAATAGAGAAAAAAGAAAATGAAAATTCTATATGTTTGGTATTTTATTCTAAAGTTATTTGTGATTATTTTGATAAAATGGAATGGAAAAAGAAAAATGCTTTAAATGCATTTGTTCCTTTACACATTTTTCAATCTTCTAGAAAAAGTGCATTTGCTTTTTTAAGGGGTTTATTTGAAGGTGATGGTGATGTACATCCCGATGGTTATCCTAGGCTTTATTCTGTGTCTGAAAGGTTAATTAAAGAAGTTCAGCAATTATTATTTGGTTTAGAAATTGTTTCTAAATATCATAAATATAAAACTAAAAACAGATACGGAAAAAATCCTGTTTATACTTTAAGTATAATCCAAGAAAGAAGCATAGACGAGTTTATTAAAAATATTGGATTCATTTCTAAGAGAAAAAATGAGAAATTAATTAATAGATATAAAATTAGAAAATTTGAACAAAATGATATTATTCCAAATCAATCAAAGTTATTAAGAGAAATTTATAATGGACCTGGAAGAGGATGCGGAAAAAATAGGAGTAAAAGGGGCGCAAATATAGAACTATACAGGGAAATTCAACATTATATATCAGGTATAAATAAAACATCACAAAGAAACCTTACGAGAAAGAAACTTAAAAAATTATTAGCCAAGTTTAAAGAATTAAGAAATAAACAATTATTAAAAATTGTAAGTGACGAATATTTTTATAGTCCTGTTTCTGAAATTAGCGTAGAAAAGGATTATACAATGGAAATAACAGTTCCTACTGCTGAATACTTTGTAGCTAATAGTATTTTAGTACATAATAGAAGAAGGGGTGCGAACATGGGTATTTTAAATGTTGACCACCCAGACATAATTGAATTTATAACGGCAAAAAGTAAAGAAAATGTATTTTCTAATTTTAATATTTCTGTTGCAGTTACTGATAAATTCATGGAAGCGGTTAAGAAAAATAAAAAATGGGATTTAATAAATCCAAGAACGGGGGAAAAAGAAAAAACAATGAAAGCTAAAGAAATTTTTGATTTAATTGTAATCAATGCTTGGAAGACGGGGGACCCTGGACTAATATTTATGGATGAAATCAATAGACATAACCCAACCCCCGAATTAGGTAAAATAGAAGCAACAAATCCATGTGTCTCTTCTGATACTTGGGTCATGACCTCAAAAGGACCAAGACAAGTTAAGGACCTTATTGGAAATGAAACTGAAGTAATAGTAAATGGAGAAAAATGGCACAATGCAGGAAATGGCTTTTTTTGTACAGGAGTAAAACCTGTGTTTAATTTAAAAACTAAGGAAGGATTTGAATTATCTTTAACCGAGAATCATTTAATAAAAACAGCAAACAAAATAACAAGATATAAGATAAATACTGAATGGAAAAGAATTGATGAATTAAAACCAGGGGATAAAATTCTTTTAAATAATCATCAAAATTTAGAGTGGGATGGAAAATTTGGTGAAAAAGAAGGTTATTTAATTGGTTTTTTAATAGGTGATGGTGTAATTGGAAAAGAAAAAATTATTTTGGATAGTTGGGGAGAAACTCCTGGATATCTAAAGAAAATAGTTAAAGAACTTAAAATAACTAAAAAGAAAGAAATAACTCCTGAAATAGAAAAAACATCATCAGCTTTTTATAAAGGTTTTCTTAAAGGATTTTTTGATGCTGATGGATCTGTTCAAGGCACTCAGGAAAAAGGAGTAAGTATTAGATTAGCTCAAAGTAATCTTCAAAGACTTAAAGCAGTTCAAAGAATGCTTTTAAGGCTTGGGATCGTTTCAAAAATATATGAAAATAGAAGAAAACCTGAAAGAAGAAAATTACCGAATGGTAAAGGAGGTTATAAGTTATATAAAATAAAAGCACAACACGAACTAGTAATTTCTAATGAAAATATTTTAATTTTTGAGAAAAGAATTGGTTTTGGAAATTCAGACAAAGCAAATAAATTAAAGAAAATTATAAGAGCATATAAAAGAAAGTTAAATAAAGAAAGATTTATCGCCACAGTAAAAGAAATAAAAAGTATTGGTACTAAAGAGGTTTATGATATTCAAATTCCTGGAATAAATGCCTTCGATGCTAATGGTTTTTATGTTCACAATTGTGGTGAGGTTCCATTATTACCCCATGAATCATGTAATTTAGGTTCTATAAATCTTTCAAAGATGGTTGAAGATGGAAAAATTAATTGGGATAAATTAAGAAAGATTGTTAGATTGGGAGTTCATTTTTTAGACAATGTTATAGATGCAAACAAATATCCTTTGCCGGAAATAGAGAAAATGACAAAGACAAACAGAAAAATAGGTTTGGGAGTTATGGGATTTGCAGAAATGCTAATTAAATTAGGGATACCTTATGATTCTGAAAAAGCAGTGAAATTAGCAAAGAGAGTTATGAAATTTATTTCTGAAGAAGCGAGAAAGAAATCAATAGAACTTGGGAAAGAAAGAGGGAATTTTCCAAGTTTTAAGAAAAGTATTTGGGCTAAAAAATTTAAATATTTAAGAAACGCAACCGTAACAACGATAGCACCTACGGGAAGTATAAGTATAATTGCGGGAACAACTTCTGGCATTGAACCATTGTTTGCAATTTCTTTTGTAAGGAACGTTTTAGGTGGAGAAAGATTAATAGAAACAAATCCAGAATTTGAAAGGGTTGCAAAAGAAAGAGGGTTTTACTCTAAAGAATTGATGATGAAAATTGCTAAAACCGGGTCCATTCAAGAATTTAAGGAAATTCCAAAGGATGTAAAGAAAGTTTTCGTTACCGCCTTAGACATAAAACCCGAATGGCATGTTAAAATGCAAGCAGCATTCCAAAAATATACGGATAATGCGGTTTCAAAAACCGTTAATTTACCTGAAGATGCAACACCAGAAGATGTAAAAAAGATTTTTTGGCTTGCGTATAAACTTAAGTGTAAAGGAATAACAATTTATAGATATGGAAGTAAATCTGAACAAGTTTTATCTTTTGGTTCACATTTAGAAAAAGATTATTTAACCGCTGAATCTGAATACGCTGGTGGTTGTCCAAGAAAAGAAATTTGTAATATTTAATTTTTGGATTATTTTTAAAAATTTTTCTTTTAAATTATATTTCATTTGGTGAGAAATATGTCTGAAAAATATAATATAAAAGAAGGTTCATTTCGCAGGGAAGGTGAAATTTTAAAATTATTTTACAAAGGACAAACTGATAATTATTTAATTAAAATAGAAACAGAGTTAAACACTGGTTCTAATAAAGAAATTCCCAAAAAAATATTTTGTGGAATTAAACCCTCTTATCTTTTTTTAAAAGATTTAAGTGGATTTGATAATTGGAATGATATTCTTGGAATTTGGTGGGAAAACGGAGAGTTCTATAAACAAGAACTTAAATATAAAAAATTAAGTGAGGAAGAAGAAATAAAGATGAAAGAAATTATTAAACAAATTTTAAAGGAATACAAAATTTCTATTTAAATAACATCGTTTAAAATTTTATTATGGGATGGGTTCATTTGTATACCGGGGATGGTGAAGGGAAATCAACTGCCGCTTTAGGTTTAGCTTTAAGGGCTATAGGTCATGGAAAAAAAGTAATTGTAATTGAGTTTATGAAAGGAAGAAAAGATATCGGCGAGTTTAAAGTTCAAAATAAATTAAAACCATATTATGAAATTTATCAATTTGGTAGGAAGGAGTTTGTGGATTTAAAAAATCCAGATGTGATTGATATTGATTTAGCGAGAAAGGGATTGAACTTTGCTAAGCAAATGTTAAAGAAAAAACCATTCTTATTAATACTCGAAGAAATTAATTTAGCCGTTCACATTGGTTTATTAAGAATCGAAGATGTTTTGCAATTTTTAAAAGAAGTTCCAAAAGAAACAAATGTAATTTTAACGGGTAGGAAAGCACCAAGAGAATTAATCCAAGTAGCAGACCTTGTAACAGAAATGAAAGAAATTAAACATCCTTATTATCAAGGTGTGGAAGGAAGAAAGGGGATAGATTATTAGGAAAAATTTTAAATTTTTTTAATTTTAAGTTTTTTTGAAATGAAATTTATAAATCTTGAAAGTATAAAATTTAATGTTTTTTCAAATAAAACATAAGGTTTTGGAGATGCCAACGCTAAAGGTTTTTACACTTCCCAAGTGTCCTAATTGCCCAGCAGCAAAAAAGGTTGCAAAAACAATTGCAGAGAAACTTGGAATTGATTATCAAGAGGTTGATATGGCTAACGAAAACGGAAGACTTGAAGGTTTAATGCTACAGATTGCTTCCACGCCAACAATAGTTTTAGATGATGAAGTTTTGTTTAGAAGCAAAGTCCCAACAGAAGAAGAACTAGAAAAAGAGATCAAGGGGCTTTTAGGAAAAGAGGAATAAAAATTATTTTTTAATTCTTTTTTCTATTTCATTTACCAAAGTAACTGCTATCTCATCCTTTGAAAAAACTTTAGTATAATTCCCTTTTGGGTCAATGATATATGCTATGTGTTTTCCTGATCTTATTTGTTTTAAATCGTTTGCGATAACAAGGTCTGCATTATTTTCTTTTAATAATTTCAAAGCGCAGTTTAAAAGCTCTTTTTCTTTTTTATTATATTCGAGTTTAAAGTCAACAGAAAATGGTTTTTTAGGGTGTTTAGAGACTTCTTTAACAATTTTTTTAGTTTTCTTTAATTTTATTTCTGGAACCTTTTTAGAACTTATTTTTTCATTTTTAAAACTTTCAATAGTAAAATCTGAAACGGCGCCAGCAAAAATTCCAATATCATATTTTTTATTTATTTCATTTAAAACAGCATTTAACATATCTTTTGTAGTTACAATGTTTATTATTTTTAAATAATCTGGTGGTTTTTCGTAACCTCTTCCATAAATCAAGGTGACATCTGCACCCCTTAAATAAAATTCTTTGGCAATTCTTACTCCAAGTTTTCCCGTTGACATATTTGTTATAAACCTTACTTGGTCTATATATTCTCTTGTAGGACCTGCCGTAATTAAAACTTTTTTATTTTTTAAAGGGCCTTTAGAAAGCAATCTTATAACAAAGGGAATTATATTTTCTTTTTTAGCTAATTTTGCTGCATTTTCATTTATTCTCGGTTCAATAAAAAAATAACCTCTTTTTTTCAAATCCTTAATATTTTTTTGAACTGTCTTATTTTTGTACATATTTATATGCATTGCGGGAGCTATAACAATTGGTATTCCTTTACCTTCTGCGTAAATTGCTTTTGTACTAACAACATCATCTGCTATTCCATGGTTTAATTTTGCTATTATATTTGCCGTTGCTGGACAAATTAAAAATAAATCTTCATCCAATAAGTGTTCTGAAAGCCCAGACAATTCAGTCACTGGTTTTTCGTTTGTTGCCCATTCTATTGAGGTTTCCGTAATAAAATATTTTGCATTTTTAGAAAAATATGGTTTAACTTTTGCTCCAAACCTTCTTAACTCCCTTGATATTTTGATTGCTTCAAAAGCAGCTATACTTCCCGTTATTCCCAAAGCTATTTTTTTACCCTCCAAATAATTAGCAATTAAAGAAATTTCCTTCGTTATTTCGATCACACCTCGGAATATAATATTTAGAAATAGAATTTAAAAATATTTATCCTTCTTTTTAAGTGGATTTACCAATAAATTAATTATGAAACTCTCAGTGAGAAAGGGATTTAGTTTTGGTTTAACCTCTGGGGTCATTACCACTCTTGGTTTAATTGTGGGTTTATATTCTGGAACTCACTCAAAACTTGTAATTATTGGAGGTATATTATCAATAGCGATAGCAGATGCTTTTTCGGATTCATTAGGTATTCATATATCTGAAGAGTCTGAATATATACATAAAACAAAAGAGATATGGGAATCTACATTTTCTACATTTTTATCTAAATTTGTTTTTGCATCAACATTCATAATTCCAGTTTTATTATTTTCACTTAATACCGCAGTAATTGTTAGTATAATATGGGGTTTGTCTTTAATTATAACACTTAGTTTTTACATAGCTAAAAAAGAGAAAGTAAAACCCTTTAAAGTGATTATAGAACACTTATTTATTGCAGTTTTAGTTATAATTGTAACTTATTATGTTGGAATCTGGGTGGCAACTTTTATTTAAAGTTTTATAATCCGTATCTTCTTCTATCTTTTAACTCTGCTAATTTTCCTTTATTCCATCCCGAAACCGCTTGATAATATCCCGTTATTCTCGAGAACCAATCAACTTCTCCTCCACATTGTGGACAATTATCTAATAAACCTGGTGTGACTGCTTTGCAATTTTTGCAGATTGAGAAATCTTTTGTATAAGCAAAATAGCCCATTAAAGTTTTATTTACAATATTTTTTGTAAACTTATTTAATGCTTCAACATTAGGGTTTGATTCTTTCATCCAAACGTGCGACATTGCCCCGCCGGTTAAGATCGCATGGAATGCTGCCTCCCTTTTTATTCTTTCAATTAAAGGAATATCTGCAGAAGGTCTAACATGCATTGAATTTGTATAGTAAACGGAATTTGTTTTAGGGTCTCCTTGAACAATCGCTTTTGAACCAAATTCTTTTAAATCAATCGAAGCGAGTCTGTAAGCACAAGATTCGGCGGGAGTTCTCGCTAAAGAAAAGTTTAAGCCCGTTTCTTTTGAAAATTCAATTACAATTTCTTTCATGTAATTAAATATTTTTAAGCCAAACTTCCATGCTTCCACGCTTTCATGTAATTCTTCTCCTATATGTGCCTTTAACATTTCATTTAGTCCAACCATTCCAATGGTTAGTGATTGCGAATCAACATCTAAATATTTTTTGTCTCTAACTGGTTGGGATAAAAATGGAAGTAAACCATTATTTTGAACTTTCTTTATTGTTTTATTTTTAATCAATAAAACCTCTTTTGCTAATTCCATTCTTTCTCTTATCAATTCAAATAATTTTTTATCATCCCCATCGGCTTCATAACCAATCCTTGGTAAATTAATTGTAACGACTTGTAAAGCACCTCCTCTAACAGAACCATCATACAAATCATCGTCCGTGTTTTGTTCTGATAAAGGCATTAAGAAAGCACAGCATTGATAGCAAGCATATTCGGGCATATAGGGTTGTTGAATAAAATAATAAGGTGTTCCAAATTTAGCTGCCAAAGCAGAAACCTTCCTATATTCTTCTTCATATTTATTTAACCATTCTGGTCTAACAACAACCTCACATTTTGGAAAATTAAATGGTTTTCCTAGTCCATCACCTTCTGTATAAACATCCATAAATGCATTGAAAAATGTTTGGGTCTCATCAGCAAAATCTGAATATGTAATTCCTTCTTTAACAATTCCGCCCGGTAAAACAACGGGAACATTTTCCAAAATCTTTGGAATGGTTGGGTATAAATCTATTGATGAGAAAACGGTTTGTCCTCCCCTCGCCACATACATTTGAGACATTTCAAACAAAAACATTTGAGCTAATTGCTTTATTTTTTTATAATCTAAACCTTGAATATAAGGAGCAAGTATAACATTAAACCAATTATACCCCTGACCACCCGCGCAGTTAGTTTGAGCTGAGGCTAATATTTTGGCGGCATGTAAAATTGCAACTTCTGGGTGCTTTGATGGTTTTGCTGAAGAGGAGTGAAAACCTGTTCCATCTGCATTATAGCCATGTTTTAAAAAATATCTTAAGTCATGAGAAAAGCAAAAAGGTCTTATCCAATAATCTAGGTCATGGATGTGAATAATCCCTTTGATATGAGCGTCTGATAAGTGTTGAGGTAAAACTTTTGTAAGAACCCATTGCCTTTCCATTTCATCTGCCATTAATTTATGGATTGTTTCGGGATTATATTGCAAATTTGCATTCTCCCTAGAACCCTTAGAAACTAACTGATCTATATCATAAACGGGCAATCCAACCCTTACATATTCTCTTCTTATATCTTCTAAATCCATTTCCAATAATTTTTGATTAACCATTTCTCTTATTAAAGGGGCACTTATGTATTTAGGATTTAATTCCTTAATTTTTTCTTCTACTTCTTCAGCAACTTTTTTTGCTTGGGACTCAGAGATTTTTGTTTCCTTAAGTAAAGATTTTTTTATCTTTTCTCTTTCCCAGGGTTCAAATGTTTCTCTTGATGTTCTTACATAAATTCCATATTTATCTCTGTATTTTTTAGCAGCAACGGGATCTTTTTTTGAGAGAATCCCAAAAACCAAAGCTCTTGCTTGTTTAACGGAAAGTTTTTTCTTTTTTAATTCTTTTTCAACCACCTTGGCAACAAAAGTGGCAACCCTAAAATTTGCACCAACCTGTAAACACTCTTCAACCGCTCTCTCGGGGGTATAATTGTTTATTTGATTAAACCAAAGATATAATTTTGTGATTTTTTCACCTCAGTAAAAAATTTGGATTAAATATTTTAAAATTATAAACTAAAATTTTTAACTATTAAAAATATGTTTAAAGTTTAATAAAAGAATTTTCGTGATAAAAAAATTATTTAAAAAAATTCATTTTCAAAAGTATATATTGATGGTAATATGTGGGACTTAATTATAATTGGTGGAGGCCCCGCCGGAATAACTGCAGGGATTTTTTCAGTAAGAAGAGCATTAAAAACTTTGATTTTAGAAGATATAACTGCACCCTCCCAGGCAATGGAAGCACAAATAATTGATAATTATCCCGGTCTTCCCGATATTTCTGGTATTGATTTTATGGAAAAACTCAAGGAACACGCAAAAAAATTAAATATCGAAATTAGAGAAGAAAGGGTGTTGAGTTTATTAAAAGAAAAAAATGAGTTTAAAGTTAAAACAGAAAAAAATGAGTACGAGACAAAAGCAATTATAATTGCAACTGGGGCAAGATATAGGAAAGCATTAATTCCGGGAGAATCAGAATTTGTAGGTAAAGGGGTTTCTTATTGCCCAACGTGTGACGCTCCATTTTATAAAGATAAAAAAGTGGCAGTAATTGGTGGCGGAGATTCTGCTGTTTCGGGGGCTTTATTATTAAAAGAGATTGGTGCGGATGTTATATTAATTCATAGAAGAAACGAGTTAAGAGCGGTGGAGTCATTACAAAAAAAATTGTTTGAATTAAAAATTAAAGTAAAATGGAATAAAATACCAGTAGAAATAAAGGGAAAGGATTTTGTAAATTCTTTAATAGTTCAAGATGTAAATACAAAAGAAAAAGAAGAAATAGCAATAAATGGCGTTTTTATTTGTATTGGAACAGTTCCAACATCAGAATTAGCAAAGGACTTGGGGATCGAAATAGATAAAAATGGTTTTATAAAAGTTAATAAAAATCAAGAGACAAACATTAAGGGGGTTTTTGCTGCCGGTGATTGTTGTGATAATCCGTTAAAACAAATTATTTCGGCATGTTCAGATGGAGCAATCGCCTCAACTTCAGCATATAAATACATAAGGGAATTAAAATGAAAAAGGAAACGATGGCTTTAATTATAATTTTAGTTTTTGGATTTTCTATACTTGCGCAAGCTCTGCTTTATATTACACCGATCGGCCCAAAGCAGGAACAACAAAAAGTTTCTTCAATAATTAAAAATGAATTAAAACCAGAGGAAAAACTTTCTATTTTAAGAAATGGTTATGTTTTAATTGAATATTTTTATGAAAAAAACTGTACAAATTGTTTGGGAGAAATTCAAGAATTAGAGATGTTTGCAAATAGATATAAAGGTTATGTTATTTTAGAAGAAGTCGAAGGAAATAAAACATTAAAACAAATGATAAGTCCCAGGGGAGATATTGAGAATATCGAAAATATTACAGTTGAAAATTTAACGGAAAAACTTTGTAAAATTGCAGTTAGAATTCCAGAAGTTTGTTTATTAGAGAAAATTTAATTTTTCT
>CAZFVX010000023.1:6016-11650 GCA_964522675.1 uncultured archaeon | reverse complement strand
AAATCCGGCCGGGGGCAATTAATATTTTTCAATAAACTATTTTAGAAATTTTAATAACTTAGTATTAGTATCATATAAAACATTGAGTTTAATTGCACTTAAATTATCTAGCTCGCTATGATAAATTTTCATAAGTTCTTGAATATCCCCAATTATCAAACTAATTTTTTTTGAAAAACGTTTCAAATTTTTTATAGGAAATGCTTCTTTTACTAATTCTTCATCTCCTTTTATTATATTTGCATTTGTTTGTCCAACAGAATCAATCACTATTATCTTTTTTGCATTATTCAATAACGATTTAAATTCTTCTTCAAAAACTCTAAACCCATATCCCCAATAAACTTCATCATAACTTATTTCTTCACAAGCAGAAAAAACAAAAAGGTTTTGTTTTAAAAAATCTTTTTTCATTAAAATTAAATTTAAAATAAGAGCAACCCCAACAGCATTATCTATAACCCCCCTTTCTATACAATCATAATGAGTAAAATAAATAGAGTTAGGATTTTTCAAATTTCCTACCAATAAGTTAGCTGTTGTGTATGTTTTTTTAGAAACTTTAACTTTTCCTATAACATTTTTTGCTTTTAAAACTTTTGATATATCTTTTCTTGAAATAGCAAGCGATGGTGCATAATAAAAAGTTGGAAGTGATAATGATCTACAATAAGGATTAAAATTTATATTAGCTTCTTTAAACTCTTCACGTACATGTAAAGAACTTATTAGTGCCTTTTCTTCTATTTTACCACTTTTAAAACAAGTGGGTTTACATTTTATTTTAATATCATCTAAGCAAAGAGAGAATTTTTTATAAAATGGTAATGTTGTTTTAAAAAACTGTAATTGATAAGAAATATCATTTTTTCTTAATTTCTCTTCTATAAATTTTCTTGTTTTTATTTCGTTTTTAAATATTCGAGGGGAAAATCTTACAATCTTTTTTATAGTTTCTATTATTTTTTCTTTTTGCATGCATCTACCAATTTATCTACTAAATTTTCTCCTAGTATCTTTAGATTGTTTTCATTAATAAAATAAGAACAATCATCTATTGAATTTTCTATTGAACGGAATGGAAAGAGATAAGTAGACTCATGTCCATAATATTTCTTTTTATCTAGGTCTCCAATATTAATTATTAATGGAGAGTATCCCGTTTCTTTTCTTATTTGTATACAAGCGTTTTTAGGAAGTTCACCTAAAACTTCAAGTTCGTGTTCAAGAAGAATATTTGTTAAAAATAAAGGTAAATAAAAATATTTATAATATGTTTCTGCCGATGGTCTCACATTATTTTTAAAAGCTTCTTCCACAATTTCATCTTTAGTGAATTTTATTCCTTTGCTACTATTACTATATTCTTTTCCGTTCCATTTAAGTTTCACTACTTTATTATCTTCATTTATATAGTAAATTGTATACAATTCTGCTGGTACCTCTGTTTGAGTTAAAAGAAC
This sequence comes from uncultured archaeon, assembly GCA_964522675.1. Lineage (GTDB taxonomy): Archaea > Aenigmatarchaeota > Aenigmatarchaeia > QMZP01 > CAZFVX01 > CAZFVX01. The sequence goes on along the minus strand of CAZFVX010000023.1, from coordinate 10,187 downwards.
AATCCCCAAACCATATGAGAATAGTTCATGAATATCGTAACCAATAGATTTTATTCCAAATTTATTTAACATATATTTAAAAAGATTTTCATGAAATTCAGTTAATAACTTTGAAGGGGAAATAATTTCAGATATATTTTTACACCCTTCTTTTTCTAATCTTTCTGAAAATTTCTTAATTTTATTTTCATCAATATCTATCGATTCTAAAGTTTTATTTTCTATTTCTATCATATTATTTTTAATATTATATTTTTGAATTCCATTACCAACTATTCTCCTTGGACTTATTAAAGAAGTTTTTTCTTTACTAGTGGTTGTAAACATATCTTTTTTCATTGAGATGGGTGTATATTTAAAATCTATACTCTCCTCTAATTTTTTACTAATTAAAGCAGCAACAATACCTTCTATATTAGATGTTGGTATTTGTCTACAAAAAATAATTTCGTCGGAATCTATAATATTAAACAAATTATCATATTCTTCTTTTGGAAAACCTATATTTTTATATAAATATTCTTGGGTTTTCTTTTCTATTTTATCTCTTTCTTGTGTTCTTTCTTTTATTTCTTCCTTCAATTGTTTAATATCACAAATGTAAGATATACTTATATTCTCACCCCCTTGTATCTATTGGTTTTTAATTCGCCTCCTAGAAGTTCCCCTAATTTTGTTAAACATAGTTTTTTTGAAGAATTTCCAAAATCAAGAAATCCTGAATTTCTTAATTTTCTTAGATTATACCAAACGCATGTTTTTGAGAACCCATAATTTTCGCAAATGAGTGAAACGAATTTTGTTGCAGAAAACTTAAAATTATTTTTTGCTATTTCTTTAAGAATTATTTTTTCTTTTTTATTAAGCCTTTGGCTAACAAAATTTCGCAAATGATTTATATTCTCATCAAAGGATAAAGTTTTATCACGCATTTAAACACCAGAATTAAAGTTTAAGCCAATGAATAAAATTTATACTAAAATAATCTCTACAAGAAGTAAAATTTTATTAACAAAAATCTTCATAACTTTATTTTTATAGATGATTATTTAAAAAAGTTTTAGTACTAAAAATTTAGCACTCAAAAACCAGATACTAACAATAAATTTTATATTTAACAAATATATTTTTTAATTAATGAAAAAATTAATCTTAACCATGCTGGTGGGAATTTTTTTGTTAAGTTTTTTAATTTCTAATGTTAGGTCGCAACCCGAAGAATACGTTTCTGTCATAATTTTTGGGAAACCAAATAAATTAACTATAAGTTCTTTGGAAAATGAAATAAATAGTTTTGGGGAATTAAAGTATAAATATAATGTAATTGATGGTTTTGCCGCAAAAATCCCAAAAAGCAAAATTAATGAATTAAGGGAAATGGGGTATGTTGTAGAAGAAGATTTAAAAGTTAAGGCATTCCTTCAGGACTCTGTTCCTCAAATTCAAGCAAATAAGGTTTGGGTTAATAATGTAAGTGGGATTAATTTAACTGGAAAAGATATAGGAATTTGTGTTCTTGATACGGGAATAGATTATAATCATTCTGATCTTGGTGGGGGGTGGGGAAATAAAGTTATTGCTGGTTGGAGATTTTTAAATGGTGATAATGAAAATTGTTCTTTAAATTATACAGCCTGCTATGATGATAATGGGCATGGAACACATGTAGCGGGGATAATTGCTGCTAATGGAAGTTTAAAGGGAGTTGCTCCAGGTGCAAAATTAATAGCAATTAAAGCTTTAGATTCTTCTGGTAATGGTTATATTTCTGATATTATTGCTGGGATTGATTGGTGTATACAGCATCAAAGTGAATATAATATATCTGTAATTTCAATGAGTTTGGGGATAAGTGGATTTAAAAGTACAGATTATTGTGATGGTCTTCATTCAGCAACAACTGAAGCAATAAATAATGCAACTGCACATAATATTTCTGTTATAATTGCCGCTGGCAATGATGGATATTCCGATGGCATTTCATTTCCCGCATGCATTCAAAACGCAACTGCCGTTGGTTCTGTAGGAAAATCTGATTCAATTTCACTTTTTTCTGATAGATGGAATAAAGATAATTTTGTATTTGCTCCAGGGGGAAGTATTAATTCAACAAAAAATGGTGGCGGTTATCAGTTAATGTCTGGAACTTCCATGTCATGCCCTCATGTTTCGGGAGGAGTAGCAATAATTTATCAGTATTATAAATTAAAGGGAGATTCACCAAATCCTTTAGAAATAAGAGATTTGTTAAGAAATACTGGTGTAAATGTAACTGATGATGGAAATACTTACCCTAGAATTGATTTATACTCAGCTTATCTTAATTTAACGGGGTATAGAGTTTTTGCTTCATCACCCGTTAAATATGGGTTAATGAATCCCGGTGAATCAAAAGAGTTAAATATAACCATAAATTTAAACCCCAAGGGGAAACAAGCGAATTTAACTATAATTGGAATTAATTTAACAAATTCTTTTGGAGATGTAATAGGGAATGATAATCTTTTCCTTTATAATACAAGTGATATTAGTATTAATGGAACTGGTGATGTGGGATTAAATTTAAGTAATGTTGAAAATCAAACAAATATAACAGTTAATATCACAGTTCCCAATGTTCCCGCTGGAGAATATTTGGGATATTTAAATATTAGTGCAAATTTCTCTGGAAATTTAACAAGTAAATTGGTTTTAGTGAGTTTAAATATACCAATAAATATAACAAACGGTTCTGCCACATTCCATGGAAATAATTCTGGAAAGTTTTATTTTAATATTCCAAATTCTGCGGGAGGGTTTAAAATTGAGATAAACTCAACTAATCAAAATGAAGAAATTGTTGTAAGTTTATATCAAAATAATATATTAAAGAAATCTAATTCGTCTTTGCCCGTGGTAACAGTTTATGTTCCTTACATAGACTCTTATGAAAATTGGAGTGTTTATGTTTATCCAAAACCTACAAGTGAAGGTGGGGTTTCATCTTTAAATGGAATTGGTTCATTTTCTGGTGGGGTTTACACATTTGATTTGGTTTCAAATAAAAGTATAGATTTTGGAAGTTTAAGTCCCGATGGAAATTCCAGTGATGTTTTTAAGCTTTATAACAATCACACAACAAATAATATAACCTGTGTAAACCAAACAAAAATTCAAATTTATAAAGAGGATTTAATTGAAAAAAATATATCCGCAAACGATTCTTATTTATATAATTTCTTTGTTCCACAAGAAGTTAATAAAATTTTTGTAAAAGTTGATTGGAATGACTCACTTGCAGGAGTTGATTTGAAATTAATTGATCCTTTGGAATCAGAAACAAATTTAGATAAATCTGGGTCTTCTGGGAATAAAACATTAAATTCTAGTTTAATCGTGGGATTATGGTCTTTAAATATTTCAACTAATAAAACAATTCATGTGAATATAACTTTAGATAGATATTTTAATTCTTCATGGATAAAAACTAATTATAATGATTCTACCTCATTCCAGCTAAATCAAGGAAATAATACAAATGTAACCGCGAATTTAACTTTGCCCTCTTTCTTAATTCCGGGTTTATTTAATGGTTCTATAACTTACTCGGGCAATGAAAGCAATTCAACTGATAATTGGATAGGAGAAATGGAAGTTCCTTTAAGCTTTAATGTAACTGCTCCAGAGTTTTTTGTAAATTATACGGATTCTGTAATAAAACCTTTAAGGCTTTCAGAGTATAATCAAAGCAATCCAATAACAATTCCAAAAGTATTTAATTTGGGAGAATCTGGATATAATATCACATTTAAAATAAAAAATAATGGGAATTTGAATTTAACTTCAGTGACTGTGAATGTTACACAAAATTTCACAAAAGGAAGTTATAAAATAAACCAAACTTTAAACGGATATACTCAAAGTTTAAATTTAGGTAATATAACTCCAAATTCAATTTTAGAATTTAATTTAACAATTCCAAATATACCTTCTAGTTCTAATTATGCTGGAATTTATTATGGAAGAATTTTCATAAATTCAACTAATGGACAACCTTTGCAAAATTATAATTTAACTTTAAAATTAAACGTTACTGATCAGTTAAATGTGAGTTTTATATCGATAAATCCAAATACAACAAAACCAGGACATAATATAACAATAAATGTTAGTGTAAAACTACTAAACGGAA
>CAZFVX010000023.1:3893-5916 GCA_964522675.1 uncultured archaeon | reverse complement strand
ATGGTAAGGCTGAATTTGGAATTCACAATTTAACCGTATATGTTAATGACACAAATGGAAACTCGGGTAATTCAAAAAATAGTTATAATTTAACTGCTCCGAACCTGGTTGTATATATTACAGATTTAGCAAGTGAAATCGATTTAGCTTCAGATGATGATGACAGATTTTATGTATATATAAATAATACTGGAAATGCTCTGGTTTATAATGTAAGTGTTAATATAACTACAGATCATGGAAGTTTGTCTGGTATTGATCAACCAGAAGATTCTATTTCTCCTGGTGGATATTATAAAGATGGAATAACAATTACTGTTACAAGCGATGATGTAGGTGAAACTGCTGTAATAGATGTTTATGTAAATGGAACTTATGATGGCAAAGAGTATAAAGGAGATGGGAGTGGTTCTGTGGATATAGTTGATACGTCTGGAGAAGAGGAAAGTGGTGGAGGAGGTGGAGGAACTGGGGGTGGATGTACATCAGATAGCGATTGTGCGTGGAACAAATATTGTGATACCGATACGGGTTATTGCTTATTAGTTGTGTGTGAAGAAGATGAATATGTATCGAATCATCGTTGCGTTCCGAAAGAAGCTAAAATAGATATTATAAATTATCCTTCAAAAATATATGTTACGGTGGGCTCTTCAAATACAACAACGGTGAAGGTTAAAAATATTGGAAACAAAAGTTTCACGGCAAAATTAAATATTACAATTTCTGGTATAGATTTTTCGGTTTCACCTTCTTCTTGTAGTTTGGATATAAATGAAATTTGTACTTTTACAATAGAATTTACTGCCCCAAGCACCGCAAGACTTGGTGATTATGGTGGAAGTTTTAAAGCGTACTCAAGTTCAAATACAAGCGTATATAAAACAAAATCATTTACTTTAACAGTTTTAGCATCAGAATCAAGAATAAAAGAGTTAAATGAGACCTATGAAAACTATACCGCAACATTAAATGATCTTATATCAAAATTCATTCCTTTAAACTCTTCGACTCTTCTTTCAAACGAAACACTAAATGATGTTAATGAAAAAATAAATCTTATAACTCAAAAACTGAATGAAGCCCATTCGGCCTTACAATCGGGTAATTATTCGGGAGCAGAAGAACTATTATCGGCAATAGATTCTTTACTTAATTATGTAACCACACAAATAAGTTCCCTTCAAGCCCAACAAAAAGAAGCATCAAGTAGGTATTTCGGTAACATTTGGATGTGGGTTGGAATTGTGGGAGTGATTGGGATTATAGTTGGTTTCTTAATTTATATGTTATTACCTCCCGAAGGCTATCATCCACAAAGAGGTTATATGCCACCAAAAGAAGGTGGAATAACTGAAAAATTAAAAGATTTAATAAATAAAGTTTTGAAAGTAGGTAAAAAGGAAGTAAAAACAACACCAAAACTTCCTCCACCTTCTTACTTTGTTCAAAAACCCAAGCCAAAAAGGGTGGGTTATCCTCCTGGGTATGTGAAGCAAAAACCTATTGTATATGAACATAAAAAGGGATTAATAAGCAAAGTTAAAAAGGTAGTAAAAAAGAAGAAATAATCATTTTAAAATATCCGCCGTTGATGCCCCCAAAGATGAAAAGAAAGAAACAAAAATAACTAATTTTAAACTCCATTTTAAATCTTTTATTTGATTACCTATAACTCCAAACATCCACAGAACAAAAAAACTTGTTAAATAAGAAATTAATAAAAGAGATAACAATCTTTTTGGAATATAAGTTTTTCCTACTCTTTCAATGGCAACTTTTTGGAATTCTGTATAATAAATTATTAATATAGAAATGAGAATGGTAAAGAAAATTAAGAAGATGATTCTAAATATATTTAATGACTGTGATAGTTCCCATACTTCCTCAGTAACAGCAAAAGGAGCAGAAAGAAGAAAAGCACCAACAATTTGTTGAGCAACATCGTCCCAACCAAATTTTTCTGGTTTTACATTAAATAGAGATTTAAGTAACAAAATCTTTTTTCCATTGGATAAAATAT
>CAZFVX010000023.1:0-3793 GCA_964522675.1 uncultured archaeon | reverse complement strand
TCTTCAAAAAGAGAACAAATTTGCTGTTTTAATGCTTCCGGTGTTCTTTGGCCTTGATAAAGTAAGAAACCATTTAAATAAACTGTAGGTGACCCAGAAACACCATATTCTTGGCAAGCATCATACTCCTTTTGAACAAGGGGTAAACCTTTCGTATTCACACAATTTTCTATTTTTTGAATATCTAAACTTGCGTTTTGAGCACATTCTCTCCAAGGAGAATCCTTATCATCTCTCCAATGCATTTCATCATGCTTTTTATTTAAGCAATTAACATAATTCCACCAAGAATCAACCCCATATTCATCTATAATACATAATTGTCTTTCAGCTTCTATTAATTCATATTCTCCATGCATCGAAGATGGGTTGTCTCTTGTTCCATAAATTACAAAATGCGGTTCAACTTCTAATTTATCTCCAAGTAATTGTGCAACGGGATAAACAACACTTTCCATTTGTTTTCCAAAAGGACAGAATGCCATTACAAATAATTTCAAATTAACTTTATTGGATTTTGGTATTGTTATAATTATTTTTCCGTTTATTTCTTTTTGCTCTAAATTTCCCAAGATTCCCTTCGATAAAGAATCTTTTATATCTTCTAAACTAGAAGTTATTATTAAAGCCAATGGATTTATATTATATTGTTGTTTTAAGCTTTGGCCTTTAGAACTTTCAGAATCAACCTCTTCTACTTTTAAATTTGGGATCGAAGAATAAAGTGAGCGAAGTAATGTATTTTCCAGAGAAGTGTCAGAAGATGTTTTTAAAACCGTAACTTGAGTTTCAGGCGAACTTAAATCTATTAATTCTTGACCATAACTTAAAAGATAATAATCCCCTTTCTCTGTTAACCATCTTTGAAGATTTGAATAAATACTATTATCTTTTATTTCTTTTGTGAATAAAATAGCGGGAAGCCTTTTTATTTCAAGTGATTCAATTAAGTTTCTTCCCTGGTTTTCTTTGTAATTTAATTCTTTTATTTTCAAATCAGATATTTGTTCTTTAAAATAATTTATAACACCTTGATAATCACAAACTTTACAATCAGGATCATAAACTGCTAATAAAGTTAAACCTTGAGTTTCTATTTGAGTTTGAGTTCCAGAAACATTACCAGTGTTATTTGAAGGTTGATTTGTAGGTAAATTTGTAACCATTCCCGTAAAAAAGCATTCACCATGACTAACAACGCCAAAAGCTAAAATTATTGAAATAACACTCAATATTATTGTTGTATACATCCAAGGATTTTTTTCCATGTTTCACTTTCTAACTTTTTATAAATTTTTTATTTATGATTTATAAAGTTTATAAATCTTTTGGTTCCTTGTAGCAAATTTTACAATTTTCTAATGAGGGATAAAATTTTTTGTGTGCTTCACATAATATGCCAACAAATTCCTCTGATCTTAAAATTTTACATATTTTACAAAACTCAATTGTTAATTCTTCTTCTCTAACTTCACCAAATGCTATTTTTTTAGCTAAATCATTTATAAGTTCTTGGATTTTAGGATAATTTTTAAAAAGCCCCGCCCTATAGCCTCTTAATTGCCTTTTATATTGCGAAATTGCTGGTTGTGTCATACCAAGTAAAAAAGCTGCCTTATTTTGGCTTAAACCATGAAAATCTATTAATCTTTTTGCAACTAAGGCCCTTACAACAGGTAAAACCTCTTTTACTATCACTTCACAAACAGGTTTCATAATAATCCATTTAATATTGGAAAGAAGTAATATAAATATAACGGTGTTATATTCCTAAAATTTTTCTCCATTTACTTTTCTTACTTTCTTGTTTTTCTTTTAGTTCACTTAGTTCATGATATTTTTTAATGCAATACACAGATAGAATAGTCCATGCTTTATACATAGGGTGTTTTTCACCTAATTCTTTTCCAATAGTTTCACAGAATAATGAACACATTTTAATTGCCCCTTCATAATAAGAAGGGTCTTTATCTTTGCCACCATCAACTATTTCTCTAATAACTGCTTCATCTTCTTCACTTATTTTTTCCTTATATTCTTTTATAATTCTCTCTATAAGAATTTCTCCTAACAACCCAGGTAATTCACATTCGTTACATTTTTCTGAAGTACCATATTTCATAAGATTACTCCTTTTAATTATAACAATTCATTAGAAGAAAATAATATAAATATAATGGATAAAAAGGAAAATAATATAAATATGTATAACAGTGTTATAATTAAACACCTAAACTATATAAAAAAAGACTTAACGGTATTATATGATTTTTAAAATCTTTTTTTGAAATTGTCCAAACTTCTTTTAATTTTCCAATTTTTATTCTTTTTTCTTTTGCTTTTTCTTTCCATTTACATTCGTATCCAATTAATTTATCTTTTTCTCTAATTAAAGAGTCTATTTCTTCTTTATTCTTCCAATAAAATACATTTCCATATTTTCTATAAAGATGTAAGACTAATACAGATTCTGCAATTATACTTTCTTTTTCTTTTATTTCCATTAGGCACCATTCTTCAAAAATCTGAAAGAATAAAGGATCTAATAAATGAAGTTTTTTGTTTTTTCCAAATTGAATAGTTAAATTATTAGGATCAATAAAATATAATAGTGTAATTACAAACAAATCTGATAAGGTATGGAGATAAGAAGCTATGGTTTTTGGAGATTTTATACTTGTTTCTTTTGAGATATTTTCCCAACTAATTGGAGATGGTATTTTTTGAAGCACAACTTTCATAATTTCTCTTGCAATTCTTTCATCTTTTCCTATTTTTGATAAATCGTTTTTTATCCATGTTAGATAAATATCTTTTATGGATTCTTCGACTATACCTTTATCAAAATAGGAATTTATAGCTAAAGGGAATCCTCCACAAGCAAAATAATCTAATAATAACTTGTTTAACTCTTTTAAATAAATAAGATTTTTATGAGCATCTGATGTTAATTTTTTTGCAATTTTTGGATTTATTATTTCCACGAATTCTTTAAAAGAAAGTGGAAGCATTATAAAGTCTTTTCCATACCCTCTTCTTCCAGGAAAATATTCCGCCTCTTTTTTTACTCTTATACTAGCAGAACCAGTAAGTATTAAAACATCTTTATCAAAAATCCCATCATCAATAAAATTTTTAATAGTTCTCCACCATTCACTTGACGCAGTAATTTCATCTAATAAAATTATTGAAGAATTTATTTTTTCTCTTTCTCTAAATTCAATATACTCTTCTAAAATTTCTCTTAATTCCTTGTAATCAGCAACCTCGTCACATCTAAAATAAAAAATTGACTTCGGATTTCTTTTTTCTAGAAGTCTTTTTATTAAAAGTTTTAGTAATGTTGTTTTGCCTGCTTGTCTTGGACCAAAAATAAAGTGTAAAGAGAATGGTTTTAATTTAATTTCATTAATAATTTTAGGTATCCATTTTATTTTCTTTTCTTTCCATTTTTTATAGTCATTATCATCTTTGAAATATTCTTTCCCTTTCCACCACGGATTTTTCTTAATTAAAATTTCTAAATCCATAAGTATTTATAATACTTATTATTTAAATATATTTCGGTATTTAAAATACCGATAAATTAAATTTAAATCTTATCATAATAAATATTATTAGTAAAGCCACGGTAGCTTAGCCTGGTAAAGCGCCACACTGGTAATGTGGAGAGCGTGGGTTCAAAACCGCTTTTTACGCTTTCGCTATCTCCAATCGGGGAAAAATAGGAAAATTGGAAATCCCACCCGTGGCTAAAATTATTTGTTTTTTAATTTAAGTTTACAAAGGATTG
>CAZFVX010000022.1:7431-12321 GCA_964522675.1 uncultured archaeon | reverse complement strand
ACTCAAGTTTAGTTTTTGCATCTTCCTTAGAATAAGTTATCCGTATTCTCTCCATGAATATTTACATTTTGTGCATCTATAAAAAGTTGTGGGCGCTTCATCTGCTGATCTCGTTTGTCTTATCCACCAAACTGCTTCATTGTGACCACATTTTGGGCAAAAAACCTTAATTTTTGGTAATGCTTCATTTTGTTTATCTAAAACAACAACTTCATCCATTGGGTTTTTCTTAATTTCTTCTTTAATTTGAATTGAGTGATTATATTCAATTTTAAATCCACATTTTCTACAAACTAAAAATGTTTTATTATTTTCCTTTTTAGAAACTAATATGCATCCACATTTCTCACAAAATTTCATTTTTAGCCTCTCCAATTTTTAAAGTAGTAAATTGCTCCAATAAAAAAGAGAGCAATAACTACTAAAGACATATTGGGAATTAAATACTCAATTGCAAGAATTTTTACCCATCCAAAATAAGGAATTATTAAAATAACTTTTCCATGTAATTTATTTGGGTCTATATTTCTTTCTATAGGTAAAGAAGATGGGTTTGCATCACCTTTTGTTGTGATCGTTCCATCGGGGTTTATTGAAACAACTCTATGAACTATGGGGACAGAATAATCCGAAGGAGAAAACACAACTATATCACCTACCCTTATTTGATCTGGGGAAACTCCTTTTAAAACAAGCATATCGCCCTTATAAAAGGTGGGAACCATAGAATTTGACATGACAGCAACCACGGGCATATCAGTTGAAAGCGCAAAACCTAAACCTAAATTTATTAAGAATGCTAACAAAATCCCAACAACCAAATACATCACAGTTGTTCCAAACGACTCTTTCATACAATCAATTTAATAATTTAACTCCTTTAAATCCAGACGCTATGATGTGCGCAATTCTTAATGGTTCGGGTATAAATGCGTGTGTACTTGATATTTTTATTATTTTCTCAACATCTTCTTTTTCAATTCCCATCTTTTGGTAATATATTTCTTTTGTTTCTATTTCTTTACCCCTAAACCTTTTTATTTTTAACGGATAAACTTTTCCGGCTTTTTCAATAAGGGACCATCTATAATCAAAATCATCAAACCTTTTTAAAGCTCTTTTCATTGATTCTAAGTCAGGGTTTTTTCTTGTTATTGCTATTACTGGGAGTTTTGTAGAATTAAATATTTTTTCCATATCCACTATATTAAATCCGCCAAAAGTTATTCCATCAAGCATTATTATCCTTAATTGTTCATAGTGGCTGCTTTTTTTAATCGCTTTAATAATTTTTTCTGTTGAATCCCTACCATCAACTTGAATTTTTGTTACAAGCATCCCATCCATGTAATTCCCACCCCTAAAAACAACACCTATTAATAAAACCCTTTTATCTTTAAATGTAAATGGTGTATCATCCCAACCAATAATTCTTATTTCACTTTTCACTTCTCTTAACAAAACACTCCCCATAAATAAAAATTTATTTGCTTAATGCTCTTTTAAATTCCTTTTCAAATTCTTTAGATTGATCAATTATTAATTGTGTGGCATCGTGCAAACTTTTTAATGGGTTTTTTGATTTCACAATAATCTCTGGTTCAGAAAGGTAAGGATGTTCAATCATATAAGCGGCCTGTTCAACATCTAAAGCCCATAAGTTTTTTCTAAGAAGGTTTAATAAAGTGTGCGATTCCCCCCTAATTTCAATTTTTAATTTATTGTTGCTTTTTTCAATAACTTTAATTTCCATAAAATCCCCTTTAAAAAATTCAAAGTATCAATAAAAAGTATTTAAGTTATATAAATATATTTATTATTAAAATTCGACAAATGACTATTTTCCTGATTTGGGTACAAAAATCCTGTACCTGTCCTTGTTTTCAAATTCCTCTAAAATTCTTTTCACAATCATTTTTTTAGGATCGGGTAATAAAGGGACCCTTTTCTTTAAATCCTCAAAGGATTTGAATGGTTCCTTTTTTCTTTCTTCTATTATTACCCATAAATGTCTTTTTCCCAAACCAGGTAATAATTCCAATTGATGCAATCTAGGTGTTATTGGTCCTGATTTATTAAAAAATTCTAAGAAACGATCTGAATTTTTTTCAATGATTTTTTCAATTACGTTTACTAATTCTTCTTTTGCGACAACAGATAAATTATTAAAATCAATCCTCCCTAAAATATATTTTACTTCCTCTCTTTTTCCATCTCCAATATAAATTCTTTGTCCCGGTTTTACAGAAACATTATCTCTTATAATAACTTCTAATAAAGAAAAAAATTTTTCTCCCAGTACTTGAGCCACAGGTTGGGCTCTCTCCATGCCATATCTTCCATGAGGAAGAAAATCTAATACTATTGCCCACTCATCTTTTTTAATCTCCATTTTAATCACTTGAGATATTTATTTAAAGAATTAATTTTTAAATTAAAATTTTTATTCTTCTTTTGCAAATTTTTTAACAATTTCTAGAATTTTGTTTTTTTCTTCTTGAGACAAATCAACTTTCTCGTTTGCAAACAAGACTCTTAAATCATCTAAGTCCTTAGGTAATAAATTTATAATATTTATTATTTGAGTTTCATTTAATTTTTCTATCGTTTTCAATTCTTCCATCATTTGATTTGTGTCTTTAATTGATAGTTTACAAAACCTCCTTAAATATTCTAAGGCATTTTTTTGTTCATAACCCAATTCTTTAACTTTTTCTTTTTCTTCTAAAATTTTCTTGGCTTGCGCCCAATTTACAGGTATTTTAGTTCTAATTTCCATAACCTCACCTATATTTAATATAAAAAATAGAAATAAATTATTATCTTTTTTAAACTGGTTTTAAATGTTCGGGTCTTGATATTATTTCTTTTAATTTATTCCCATCCTTAATTTCAATTAAGAAGGATTTGCCTCTTTTTCCTTTTATTTCTCCAATCTTTCCTTTAAATCTCGGGAAAGGCATTCCCTTATGTGAACTTGGGTCTAATACAATCACAACTTTATCTCCCGGTTTAAATTCCCGTAAAAACTTCGTAACTTTAAATTTATCCCTAAGCTTTTTCTTTAACTTTTTCCTTGTCCTTGATCTAAATCCTTTACTCTTTTTCATTTTCCACCCATATTTTAATTACATCTAAACTTTCAACCTCTGCTTGGTTATTTAAAATTTCTGATATTGAAGGTTTCGTTCTTCCTCCATCGCCCGTAATTAACTCTTTTATATATAAACCCGCTTCTCCTCTTATTTTAAACTCAAACTTTTTATTATTAATCTTTTTCCAATCTATTTCTTTAACTTTTCTTTTTCTTAATTTATCTGCCCTTCTATGTAAAACTCTTGTAGGTGTTTTTTGTTTTATTTCGCCTATAATTTCTTTAACCTTTTCTATATTTTTTACGGGATTTTTAAATTTTACAACAACCTTATATGTTTTATCTGGTTTTAAAAGTTTAACTTCTCTAACTTCTTTTTTATTACAAAACCTTAAATCTTTAACCTTAATTTTTTTTGTTTTATTTATTTCTTTTTGTATTTCTTTCAAATTTATATTTCTTTTTTCTGGTTTTTCTATCTCAAAAACAAAGGGTCTCCAATCCAAACATCTCGCATCAATATCTTCTCTACCAGAAGCATGCATGCTATGTGATTTACCTTTTGTAACCTTCATAATTGGTTTTGCAATTATATCTTCTATTGTTTCTTTATACATATCCCACTTTGTTTGAGGAATACCTCTAACCAATTTTTTATATTTACCATAAATAAAAAGAGGATTTGATTCTATTTCTATTTCATTTTCCTTTAAATTTAAAATAATAACAATATCGGGATTTTCTCTATCAAATTTCTTTTTCATTTTCTTTTCAATTAGTTTTCCTAATTCCCTGTTTATTTCTGCTTTTATTGGTTCACAATACTCAATTCCAAAATCTTCCCACAACTCCTCTTCTTTTTTAATTAATTCGGGAGAAAGTTTAGTTCCAACTAAAAAAGTTTTAAAATCCTTATTTTTCAACTTTTTTACGGCCCTTTCTGCCCAAAAATCTAAATTTTTAAATAAATCATTGCAAATTTCGCATTTTTCGGACTTTTCTTTAGTTTTTAAGAGATTTAAAAGAATTTCCCCCCTTTTTTTATTTGTCAAACCAGTTGAAACCTGAGCGAACTGCCTGCCCAAACAATTTAAACAAATTTTTCTACTTTCAAATATTTTTTTAGCTAATTCCAAAATTTCCTTTTTTTCAAAATCTTTAACCATAATAACCACTAATAGAAAAATGTTTAAAGATAATATATAAATTATTCAGTTTCCCTTTGATCTAATAAATAATTAACTATGGTTATGCAATGGGAAGCTAAATAAGATTTTTTACCCAATGAAACCTTTTTTCCAAATCTTAAACAAAATTTTTCATCTTTTTTAGGCAATCCTATGTGATCTCCCAAAATAAAGAACGGGTTTTCTCCAATTTCCACTTCATTAATCGGTATGCCTTTTTCATGTAAAATATAAATCTCTTTATCTGAATTCTCTTTAACAACTTCCTGTAAACTTTTTTTTGAAACAAAAATCCCTGGCGTGGATTCGATTTCTTTTCCTTCTTGATATCTTTCAAGTGCTTTTTGTATAAATAAAGCAATCCCCCTTTCATCCGGTGGAACTTTTTTAAGTTTATCACCCTCAAATCTTATATATTTTGGTGGGTCGGGTTTTCCTTGTAAAATAGTATGAAATACAACATCTCTTCTTATTCCATGTGAAACCCAAAGCGCTGAATTTACACACCTCGCAAGCAAATCAATCCTCCCACAAAACCCGGGCAAATCCTTAAAGTTAAAATCGGGTGATGTTATACCCTTTCTGGATAAAACAAGAAATTCTCTCATA
>CAZFVX010000022.1:3917-7331 GCA_964522675.1 uncultured archaeon | reverse complement strand
CATTTTCATTCCTTTAAATAATTTTGCAAAAGGTCCTCTTAAAAAGCCTTTACCGCCCTTTGTCATTTTAACAATTTTTTTAACTTGTTTATAATACTTTAATAATTCTCTAACTTCTTCTGGTTTTGTGCCAGAGCCCTTTGCAATTCTTTGAATTCTCGATTGTTTTATAATATCGGGATTTTCCTTTTCTTCCTTTGTCATCGATTCCATCATGTATTTCCATTTTTTCATTTTCTCTTCCTGAACATCTAAAAACTCTTTTGGGATTTTAAAACCAGAAATCCCAGGAATCATTTCAATTATTTTTGATAAAGAACCCATTTTTTGCATTGCCTTTATTTGTTCATAAAACTCATTTAAAGTAAATTTTCCTTTTAAAATATCTTCTACCACTTCTTCCTTTATCCCCACTTCTTTTGCCTTTTCCAATAAACCTTGTAAATCACCATAACCAATTAATCTTGAAACAAACCTTTTGGGGTCATACGCTTCTAAATCTTCTAATTTTTCCCCAACACCTATAAATTTAACTTTTGCCCCAGAAACATAAGCCGCCGTTAAAGCACCACCACCCTTTGCTGTTCCATCTAATTTTGTAATAACTAAACCAGTAATTCCAACTAATTTGTTAAATTCTTCTGTTTGTTTTCTTGCCGCTTGTCCTAAATCTGCCGGGATTACAAGTAAAACCTCATCGGGTCTTATAATTTCTCCCAATTCTTTTAATTCTTTTGCTAATTCTTCATCTAAGGCGTTTCTACCGGCAGAATCAAAAATTAAAATATCTTGCTTAGAATTTAATGCGTTTTTTGCGATATCCTTTGGATTCTTTCCTTCCAAATAAACGGGAACGCCTAATTTTTCACCAATTTGTTTTAATTGTTCTTGCGCAGCAGGTCTGTGGGTATCACACCCAACCAAACCAACAGATAAGCCTCTTTTTTGAAACCATTTCCCAATTTTACCGGCACTTGTTGTTTTACCGGAACCAAATAAACCAATTAATAAAATTTTTTGTTTTTTTAATGCAATTTCACTTTTCTCCTCACCTAAAAACTTAACGATCTCATCATACAAAATTTTAATAAAATATTCTTTTAATGTTAAACCAGAGGGTGGTTTTTCTTTTAAAACTTTATTTTTTATCTCCCTCGAAATTTCGGCAACCAATTCTACATCGACATCGGCCATTATTAAAGCTCTTTCTAAATCTCTCATTATAGACTCAACGGTAGCTTTATCTATATAACCTAAGCCAACAATTTTCCTAAAAGTTTGTTTTAAAGAACTTCCCAAATCTTCAAGAACCATATTATCAACTTTATATTTTGTTTAATATTTATAAAAGTAGATTTTTATTTCTCTAAAACAAAACTTCCTTCTCCTTGGTTTTTATTAATTTCTTTTACTATTCTTTCAGAAACTTCTTTTGCCTTTGCTTCTAATTTTTTATAATTATTTCCTTTTCCAATTAAAACATAATTTGAAGCCGAAATATATTTAATTTCAAATCCATTTGTTTTCTTTAATATATTTTTAATTATTTCGATCCCATTTGGGGCATAACAAATTAATTTTAATTTAACCTTAACTTCATATATTTTTTCAGAATAACTTTTTTTGGCGATGTTTACTAAAACCTTTATCCAATTTTCTGGTAAACCCTTTGTTCTTAATAAATCCTCATTTTTAAGTGCTATTTCAAAGCTTTTTGTTAAAGAACCAAAATAATCTAAAAGCTTATAACCCACTTCCTCGTAAGCTTGATCAAGATTTTTCTTTAATTCTTTTGCCGCTATCTCAAGCATTTTTTCCGCTCTTTTTTCTTTTTTAAATTCATTTAAAACCCTGTTTGCTTGCTCTTTTCCAACTCTTTTTATTGAAAGAGAAATAACATCTCCTTTCACATCCATTACCTTACAAACAACATATTGGTTTTCTTTTAAAAACTCTCTTATGTTCCTAACCCATCTTTTTGCAACTTCTGAAACGTGAATCATTCCCGTTTTATTATATTCCACGATCTCAGCAAAAGCAGAATTGGGGTTTATTTTAGTTATTTTACAAACAACTAATTCATTTATTTCGGGAAATCCTTTTCTTCTCATACTCTTTTATCCATTTTTTAATTTCTTCTGATGTTTGTGATTCATAAACTTTTATTCTTCTATTTAAATCTTTTATTAATTCCAATGCTCTTAAACCAGTTTGAGACCTTTTTTCGTGTTTCTTAATTTCTTCTTTAATTTCCAAATATTTTATTTTTTTAAACCCCCTTATTAAAGGATTTGAGTTTTTAATTTCCATTTCCTTTTGAATTAAATTTTTAAATTCGTTTAATAATTCTTTATAAATTTCTACTCCTTTATTTTCATTTATTTGTAAAAATCCGCGAATGACCTTTCTATAATTTTTATCAATTTCTTTGTACATTACTCTATTATATTTAAAATTTTTGCTTTAATTATACCTTTCCCTCCAGTTGGTTCTGCTAAAATTTCTTTACAAACCAAACACTTAACTACTGTGGCGGGTTTTTCAAATATTATTTGTTCATTTTTGCATTTTTCGCAAACTACTTTTAAAAACCTTGCCATTTAACCACCTTATACCAATTCTAATTTTTTAACTCTAAATCCCTTTCCTCTTGTATGTTCTTTTTTGCATTCGGTACATTCAAATCTTAAATCAACCTTTTGTGTTGGTTTTTTCCCCACGGGAGGCCTTGAATATTTCCCGTGCCCGCCATAGCCCTTTGTGTGTTCTTTTTGTCTTCTTTGTGCTTTTCCAATTGGATGTGCCTGTCCTCTTCCCTTTTTGCTTGAAATTTTAACTTTGTGGATAGTATATTTTTTACATTTTGGGCAATACGTATTTATTTCTTTTGGATATTTCATTTAATCACCAACTTGAATCTTTTCCACGACCTTTTTTTCAATTAAAAGTTTTGCATTTTCTTTTGGTAAAACTACTATATCTCCTTTTTTAAATGGTCCATAGTTTTTTAAATTTAATCCCACAAATTGAGGAGCATCTTTAATAAACGCCACGATTTCTTTTTCCTCCCTCTCCATCATTCTTTTTCTTATTTTCTTAAACTCTTTTATACATTTCACTACTTTTTCAAAAAATTCTTTTTCTTCCGGGGTTAAATTTTCTGGTTTAAGACCTTTAATATTATAAAATGCCAAATTTAAAATCTTTTTTTCTCTTAACTCAAATATTTCTTCTAATATCCTATTTGCCGATTGCAATTCCAAATAATTACCCTTTTCCTTTGAAAGCTTTTCTTTTCTCTCTAAATAATTTTTAACATCCCTAAAAAAGTTTTCTGGAAGTTTCACTAACTTAGATGAAGATTTTTCCTGGGTTTGAATTTTTCTTAATGTTTCATAAGTTATCATAATATCA
>CAZFVX010000022.1:0-3817 GCA_964522675.1 uncultured archaeon | reverse complement strand
TCATATTTTGTTCTTGGAACAATCTTATTTTTAATTAAAATTATTCTTGCGGTTTGCAAGGCAAGGTAAAGTAATTCTTCTTTTGCTTTTTTCTCATCTATTCTTAATAAAGAATAAATTCCATCATTTACCTTCACATTTTGTTAACTATAATTAACATATTGTTAATTGAACTTAAAAATTTTCCTTTTTCCTTTTTCCCATTTTCTTAAAAGGATAATTTACGGGGTTTTTTATTTCTTTACAAATTTTATCTTGTTTACAAACATCAAAATCGGTATACCAACCTTCACTTAAGCAGTTTGGCGGTAAAATTTTTTTCTTTTGGTTTTTGTGCCATCTTAATTGTGATCTTATATAATTTTCTTTTAAAGGGGGTTTATTTTTTTCGTTCCATTCTAAAATTGTTTTTTCAATATCTTCCCATTTCCATTTTAAGGAACGTAAAAAGTTTATTAATATAAAAACTGATCTTTTTCTTCCATCGGGAATTCCTTGAAGAATTGTTTTTATACAAGGAGGGAAATATTCGGGTTTAACATAACCAAAATAAACTCTTTTCTTCTTTTTCTCTTTAACTTTAACTTCTTTTTTATGTTTTATCCACCAATCAATTGCTTCTATAAATAAAGCCTCTGCTTCATTTTTTTCTGCTTCAAAACCAAAAAATTTTTCCTTTATTTTAATTTTATCTGGTTTTGCTTGTTCTTTTTTAAAATCTTCGATCCTTTCTATTTTTAAAGGCATGGAAACAAGAAAATTTTTTCTGTGTAAAGAATAAGGAAGCCTAAATAAATGTCTTTCAGAAATTAAAATTGGATCAACCTCAACTATTTCAAACGGATTCAAACTATCTTCAATTAAAATTTTTCCCAACGGTTTATTTACTTGCTCCGCTAATTCCTCAAGAGAATATTTTTTTAAAAATTCTTCTTCTAATCTTTCTCTTACAAACTCTTTTAAATAAAAAACAATTTTTTTTGCAAGTTCTGGATATTGTTTTACTATCGGCTTATAATCTATTGTTTTAGGAAATGATTCCCAAGGAACTCCTATATGAAAACCCGTTCCACCAGTAAATTTAACTGAAAAATTTTTTATTCCATGTTTTTTAATCCCCCAAATAAATGTTTTTGCGGCAATTTTTCCATGCTCGATTAATTCACAATCCAAATCCAAAATTAAATCCCAACCAATTCTTAACTTCTCATAATTTTCTGATTTTAAGGCCATGGGTTGAGACCATCTTTCAATTGAACCGTGAAATTCTATAACGCCAGATTTAACCATTTCTAAAATATCTTTAGAATAAATTAAAGTATTGGGTCTTGAGCCATAACCTCCATTTTTAAAAACGCCAACGACTTCCCTATCTTTTGCTATCTCCAATAAAGCCTCCTGAACATCTTCTCTTAAATAATAAGAATAAATCTCTTTAAAATTCATACTATCTAATTTTATATTAATTTAAAGTTTAAATTTAGAATTTAAAATTTTAAATTTATGAATAAAAAGAAATTAGCAATTATATTATCCAAATTAAAGGAACCAGAAAAACCAAAGCCTTATTTAGAACAATATACAATTCCCGGGGATTTGGCGGCGGAGATTTTAAATTTAGCTTATTTAGCGGGAGATATAAAAGGAAAGACAATTTTTGATTTTGGTTGTGGTTCTGGCCGGCTTTCTATAGGTTCGGCTTTGCTTGGTGCTAAAACCGTTGTTGGGATAGATATAGATAAATCTTCATTAAAAACGGCAAAAGAAAATAAAAAATTAGTTGAAAAGGAATTTAAAATAAAAAATTTGTATTTTGTTCTTTACGATATAAATAACTGGTATTCGAAAGCGGATGTAATTATTCAAAACCCACCTTTTGGAATTCAAAGAAAACATTCTGATAGATTGTTTTTAGAAAAATCCTTAGAGTGCGGAAAGAAAATTTATTCTTTGCATAGAAATGGATATAAAAAAACAAGAGATTTTTTAATAAATTTCATAAAATCAAGAAAAGGAAAAATCTTAAGCATTCAAAAAATGAGTTTCACCCTTCCCAGAATTTTTAAATTCCATAAAAAAAGAATTGTAAGATACGATGTTGATTTATATGTGATTAAGAGTTAGGTTTCAATTAATAAATAAGGAAGTTTTCTATAACTAAGTAAAAATATCAATATAACAAAAGCCAAAATTATAAATAAATTCATAATGCCGGATAAAATATTTGGTTCTTTTCCAAAAAACGATTCATAAGAGATTAATAAAGCAAGTGGTATTAAAATAATTAGCGCAAACCAAAGAACCCAACCAGGTAAATAAATTTTTTTTAACTTTTTATCTAATTTTTTTTCCATATTTTAACTTTCTTTTTTAAATTAAAATCTTTTTTTTCTTATTTCTCCCGTTTCTTTACTCCAAAAAAGCAAATCTAATTCATTTAGCGGGATTTTAATTTTTTCTGCAAATTCCTGGAATTTTCTTTCAATCTCAAAATATTTTTTTCTGGTTAAGGTTTTCGGAATTTCCTTGATTATCCCAAATTCCACTAAATTTTTTAAAATATGTCTATCTAAGATTGCTAAATTTTTATTTAAACCAACATTTCTTAAAAAATGAGTTGCTTCTTTATAACCTAAACCTTTAATATTTTTAACCAACCACTCCCTCAATTCCCAAGTATCCTTATCTTTAATTTTATCTTTAATTTTTAATTTTCCGTTTTTTGTAAAAAATTCTCTTGCCTTGATTATATATTTTGCCTTATTTTTTGAAAATCTAACGCCTTTTAAGGAATTAAGAATTTGATTATAATTTCCATTAAAAAGTAACCTGTTCTTTTCCAATCTGCAAATTACTTCCTCACAAATTTTAGCCCTCGATTGAGGAGTACATAAACAAAAGCATAGTTCAGAAAAAACCCTTTCTTCTGATCGTTTTAAAACATTTTCAAATTCTCTAAGTTTTCTTTTAATTTCTTTTTGCCTCTTTTCATATTCTTTTAACAAATTTTTAATTCTTCTTTCCATAAAGTTCCTTAAGCCAGATGTTTAAATTTTTTATTTTTAATCAAAATTTATATTAAAAACCTATATTTTAATATTCTAAGAAATTTAATAGATTTTATGAATAAAGTAAATTCAAATATAATAATTATAAGCTTGGGTGGTTCGCTAATCGTTCCCGAAGAGATAAATATTAAGTATTTAAGAAAATTTAAGGAAATAATATTAAGGCAAATAAAGAAAGGAAAAAAATTTATTATTTTTTGTGGTGGAGGAAAAACTGCAAGAAAGTATATGGATGCCGTTTCTGGAATTTCTGGACTCACGAAAGATGATGTGGATTGGCTGGGAATATACTCAACAATATTAAATGCACATCTTTTACGTACAATTTTTAAAGAACACTCCTCCCCAGATATAGTAAGAGATCCCACAAAAAAGATAAGTTACGAACATAAAATTATATTTGCAAGTGGATGGAAACCAGGATGGTCAACGGATTATGATGCTGTTTTAATGGCAAAAAATATTGGAGCAAAGGAAATAATAAACCTATCAAACATAGATTATGTTTATGACAAAGATCCAAAAAAATACAAGGATGCAAAACCAATTAAAAAAATTTCTTGGAAAGAATTTAGAAAAATTACTGGGAACGAATGGAAGCCCGGTTTAAATTTACCCTTTGACCCCGTTGCGAGTAAAGAAGCAGAGAAGATTGGATTAAAAGTTATAATAATGAATGGTTCAAATTTAGAAAACTTTGAAAAATACTTAAATAAAGAAGAGTTTATTGGAACTGTGATAGAATGATT
>CAZFVX010000021.1:10982-12567 GCA_964522675.1 uncultured archaeon | reverse complement strand
CCACCCAAACTTCCATCGGAGCAAACAACCCTGTGACAAGGAATTTTTATTGGTTCTGGATTTCTTTTTAAGGCTTGACCAATTGCCCTAGAGGCTTTTGGTTTTCCTAATACTTTAGCAAGAGTAGAATAAGTTGTAACTTTTCCTTTTGGGATTTTCTTCACAACCTCTAGTACTTTTTCTGTGAAATTCATATCACTTTAATTTTGTTGTTACTATTGGTTCTTCCGCTACTATTATTGTATGTTCTGCTTGAGCAACTGGTTTGTTTTCAACTTCCCTTAAAACTGGGAAGCTTTGTAATGCGTTAACCGCTTCTAATTGTCTTAAAGCAAGAGAAACTCTTAGGGGAGAAAACTTTTTAAACAGCCATCTTTTTGCAAAAGGAAGTTCATTAAATTCGTTCTTTGCCATTTGAAGGATTTCTCTCGCCTCGAAAAGCCTAACGGGTCTATCTTGTAAATATCTATATATTTCAATAGTTGTTGTTTCTTTAACAAAACCGGGTGTTGGCGCCACAAAAGGTTCTAAACAGATGACATCCCCTTCTTTAAATTCATATTTAGAATCAGTAGCTACATTTGGAATTGAAATGTTCCCATGAAATGAAAATCTATCTAAATTATGACCCGTTAAATTTACTATTGGTCCTAAGTGTTCGCCTTTAATCGTATCTTCAATTATTTTACTAATCTCTCCTATTGTAATTCCTGGTCTTATTTTTAAAATAACATTCTCTATTGCTTTTTCCGCCGTCCTAATTAAAGAACTTGGTTTTGAGCACCACGTAAAAGCCATGTCACCTATATAACCATCTATGTGAGCTCCTAAATCAATTTTAACTAAATCACCATCTTCTATAACCCTTTCATCTTTATAAGTCGGTGTATAATGTGCAGCAATCTCATTTATAGAAATATTTACAGGAAATGCGGGTTTACCACCTAAATCTATTATTCTTTTTTCGATAAAATCTGCTAATTCTAAAATTTTCATTCCAACATCTATCCTTCTTAAGACCTCTTCTTTAACTTTTGCCACAATCCTTCCCGCTTTTATGTATTTATCCAAAACTTCCTGCTCCAAAAAATCACCTAATTATTTATATAGAAACAAAATTTTATATATGGATTTTTTAAGTTTAGTTAAAAATTATGGTCAACTTTACTCTTCTTTGTTGGGAATAAATTTGAACAAGAAAGAAGAAATTAATAAATGGTTTTTAGCTTCTATTTTGTTTGGCTGTCCAATAAGGGAATCTTCAGCAATAAAAACTTATAAGTGTTTTGAAAAATATGGAGTTCTGAGAGGAGAAAAGATTTTAAAAACTGGTTGGCAGGGTTTGGTTAATATTTTGGATGAAGGCGGTTATACAAGATATGATTTTAAAACAGCGGATAAACTTTTAGAAGTTTTTGGAAATTTGAAAAAATATTATAACAGCGATATAAACAATTTAAAGGAATCCTCCTCAAATCAAAAAGATTTGGAAAATAAAATAAAAAATTTAGGCAAAGGCATTGGTTCAATTACAGTAAATATATTTTTAAGAGAATTAAGAGGCATTTGGAATGTAAGTCCGCCC
>CAZFVX010000021.1:6923-10882 GCA_964522675.1 uncultured archaeon | reverse complement strand
ATTCATTTTTTTAATTTTCCCATAAACTCAATTATTATTTTTGCCGCTGCAAAACTTGTTATGTCTGATTTATCTAAGGGAGGAGAAACTTCAACCAAATCAAAACCTATAACTTTTAATTTTGCTACAAGAGAAAGTAAATCAAGTAACTCTCTAGTTGATAAACCACCCGGGTCTGGAATTCCCGTTCCAGGGGCAAATGCCGGATCTAACACATCGATATCGATTGAAACATAAACTGGTTTATTTTTAAATTCCGATAAAAATTCTTCCACCAATTCTTTTTGTTTTAATATATCCATATCCAAGAATAAAATTTTATGCTTTTCCATGAATTCCCTTTCTTCTTGTTCAAAGGATCTTAAACCAATATAAATTAAATTTTTAGATCTTATTTTTTCTTCTAAAATCCTTCTCATAACAGTTGCATGCGAATATTTTTCTCCTTTAAAATTATCAAATAAATCTGGGTGTGCATCAAAACAGATTAAACACAAATCTTTTGGATAAGCCTTTACGGCGGGATAAGTAATTAAATGTTCTCCACCAATTAAGACGGGAGTTATATTTAAACTGTAAATTTCTTTTAATTTATCTTCAACCCTCTTTATCATTTCTTTAACAGAATTTGCTTTTATATCCCCTAAATCCACAATATTTTTCTCTAATAAGTTAATTCCATTTTCCGTGAGCATTGGCATTTGTTGTGAAACTTCTCTTATTTTTTTTGGCCCAAACCTACAACCTTTTCTATAAAAAACAGTTTTTTCAAAAGGAACTCCCAAAATTGCAAAATCTGAATCCTCTAAATTTAAATTTATACTACTTCCAACGAAAATGTTTTTAATAAGTTTTGACATAATTAATTATAGTTTGAATTATGGGTTTATAAAAAGGATGGTTAAAATGATTGGTATCGCAGAGGGGTTTAGGATAATTTCAATTATTATAGGTTTGCTTATCGGGTATTTTACTTATATGATTCATAGGTTCACCGAGGGTGGTTCTAAGGGATGGGAATATTTTGCTATTGGAGGTTTATCATTAACTTTGTGGTCAACCTTACAAGTAGTTTTTTCTTTAATAATTAATTCTCCTGTTCCAAGAATTATTTTAGGAACAGTAACACTCCCCTTAATAGCAATTTTTAGTTCAATAGGTCCCGTAAAACTTTTGGAAGATATGAATATAAAAAAACCTAAATGGTTAACTATAAGAAATGTTTTGTATTATTTCATTCTTGTAATTATTGCTTTAAGTTTGTATAATTTTTTGACACCTTTTAATTATCCTTCAAATGAGATTTTATCTATAGCTCATGATACCATTCCTTTTTGTTTTATAATTGGTGTATTTGGAAATTATTTATTATGGAAGGGAATCAAATCAAAAGTTTGGTTTTTAATTATGATTAGTGCGATATCAATAATAATAGGTACAGGATTAATTTCTTATTCGGGAAACTGCTGTGGTCCTGGAGAGGTTTTGGCTGGCCAAGAAATTTGTGCGAAATATCCTTATGATTATGTTGCATCAACCCCATTGTCTTGTGTGGAATTTTTAATACCAATTTCATTATTTGGTTCTCTTTTTTTAATAATTGGCGTTTTACTATATGCCATAGCCTTTGGAATTCTTTGGAATAGAATGAGGTAGTTTGTAAAACTTTATAATTGATTCTTTTAAAAAGCTTCTATTCCAAACGAAAATGTTTTTAACAAGTTTTACCATAATTAATTATAGTTTGAATTATGGGTTTATAAAAAGGATGGTTAAAATGATTGGTATCGCAGAGGGGTTTAGGATAATTTCAATTATTATAGGTTTGCTTATCGGGTATTTTACTTATATGATTCATAGGTTCACCGAGGGTGGTTCTAAGGGATGGGAATATTTTGCTATTGGAGGTTTATCATTAACTTTGTGGTCAACCTTACAAGTAGTTTTTTCTTTAATAATTAATTCTCCTGTTCCAAGAATTATTTTAGGAACAGTAACACTCCCCTTAATAGCAATTTTTAGTTCAATAGGTCCCGTAAAACTTTTGGAAGATATGAATATAAAAAAACCTAAATGGTTAACTATAAGAAATGTTTTGTATTATTTCATTCTTGTAATTATTGCTTTAAGTTTGTATAATTTTTTGACACCTTTTAATTATCCTTTAAATGAGATTTTATCTATAGCTCATGATACCATTCCTTTTTGTTTTCTTGTAGGAACATTTGGCTTTTATCTTTTATGGAAAGAAACAAAATTAAAATCATGGTTGATGATAAAAATAGGAACAGTATTAATTATAGTTGGTACCATATTGAATTCTTATTCAGGGAACTGCTGTGGCCCAGGTGAACCAATGCAAAGCTTATCTCAATGTGCAAGATATTCATTTGATTATGTTGCATCGACGCCATTTTCCTGTCTTGAATCTTTAATATCAATTTCATTATTTGGTTCTTTGTTTTTAATTATAGGAATTTTATTTTATACAATCGGGTTTGGAACCTTATGGAGCAAGATGAGAAAATAAAAAAATATTCTCTCTTTTAATTATTACTTACTTTATAATCCCATAACCTATTAATCTCCATCTTCCTAAGACTTGCCTTGAAATTGCGACCCTGTCCCCTTTTTGTGCACAAATTGGGATTTTAAGTTTTATTTCAATTTCCTTTTCTCTTGCCGATGTAACGAGTCCAATAGTTCTCGTTGTCCCTACAGTTAACATTAAAGTTTCATTGGTTTTTATTTGTTCCACTTTTAGTTCCTCTTTTGAACCAACAACCCTTTCTAAAAGGTTTAAAGATAATAAAACTTCTGAGAGAACGGGTGGTAATTTATCGGGTAAACCAAGAACATTTCCAGATAAGCCATCAGATTTTGTTAAGTAGGGATCTAATAAAGTTAATACACCCAATAAACCTCCAGGACCAACTTCTTTTAAATTTGTTTTAGCTTTTTGCAACCCAACAATTTTTGTTTTAATTGATTGAAATTTGTCTTTAATTTTAATTCCAGGCCTTATTTCTATTTCTTCTCCAACCCTTAATCTTCCTTCAATTAAAGACCCGCCCAAAACACCACCAACAAGTTTTTCTATGGGAGTTCCGGGTTTATTCACATCAAAACTTCTTGCGATAAGCATTTTTGGAGGTTTGTTTGGGTCTCTTTTTGGAGTTTGAATTGTATTTTCTATTGCTTTAATTAAAACATCTATATTTATTTTTTCTTGTGCAGAAACGGGAATTATTGGAGCATTAATTTCATTTTCTTTTAAAAAATTCTTAATTTCTTCGTAATTTTTTAAGGCTTCTTCTTTACTAACCAAATCAATTTTATTTTGAGCAACAACTATATTTTTTATTCCCGCAATTTTTAAAGCCATTAAATGTTCCCTCGTTTGTGGTTGTGGGCATTTTTCATCAGCGGCAATAACCAATAAAGCACCATCCATTAAAGCCGCACCCGCCAAAACAGTTGCCATTAAGGTTTCATGCCCAGGGGCATCAACAAAAGAAACGGTTCTTAAGGGCTCACAATCAGAAAAACAATTTATACATTTTTTTGTTGTTGAGTAGCATTCTGGTTCATTACATTTTGGGCATTTATAAAACGTCGCGTCAGCATAACCCAATCTAATTGTAATTCCTCTCTTTATTTCTTCTGAGTGTACAGCAGTCCATTTACCTGATAATGCTTCAGTTAAAGTTGTTTTTCCATGGTCTACATGCCCAACTAACCCAATATTTACTTCTGGAATAAACTTCTCATTGATTTCATTTTCTTTTTCGAAGATTATCACCTCTGAATTTTAATTTTTATAAAATTGTTTTTATCTTTAATAATTTAAAAATTAATGTGATTTTTTAAAATAAGATTTTTGGGTAAGGTTTTTGAATAAGCGTTAGCTATTGTAAAAGCTTATTTTACATGTTTTTGGTTAACATTTTGGAGGAAGT
>CAZFVX010000021.1:0-6823 GCA_964522675.1 uncultured archaeon | reverse complement strand
TAAATTACAAGTGCAGCAAGACCATACATCAATCTCCAAGCCCAAAGCAAATTAGGTGATGGAGCAAGACCATCTAAAAATGTTGCAAGGAAAAAAATTAAAAATCCTAAACCAAATAAATAACTCTTTTTTCTTATTAATCCTCCCGCCTTTATTCCACTGTAAAAGAATAAGATTGATGGAATAATTCCTAAAATAATTCCAAGGAAAAATATTGGAAGTTTTTGAGGCATACCCATTATCATTTCAGTTCTCTGAGTAACGAATGGTTTTTCATAAAATTCTATTTCTATGGGTTCAATCGTTAACGGAACTGTTAATAAAAGCAACCACATAATTAAAAGGCAAATTATGAAGAAGTATATTATCTTTTTCTCATGTTTTGGTTTCATTATTAATAAAGAAAATACTGCACCAGATACTCCGGTAGTTACAGTAAAAAGTCCGCCTATTCTATAGAGTATTATTGTAAGTTCGGGTAAATTAACAAATATCATTCTTAAAATATAAAAAACAATTCCAATTCCCGCACAAATAAGATAAAGTGATAAAAAGAATAAATTTTTCTCTCTTTTTTCATTATACCTTTTCCAAACTTTAAAACCAACCCACTCCAAAAGAATTACAGAAATTAACATCACGAGCTCTGTTATCATTTAAACTTC
The DNA here is from genome assembly GCA_964522675.1 of uncultured archaeon. GTDB lineage: Archaea > Aenigmatarchaeota > Aenigmatarchaeia > QMZP01 > CAZFVX01 > CAZFVX01. The sequence continues at coordinate 6,158 of CAZFVX010000021.1, read as the reverse complement.
CTCCAAAATTTTAGAAACCCTCTCGTACCACTCAGCTGTTTTGCTTAATTTAAATTCACAATATTTATCTCCCTTTGATTTACATTTAACTTCTTCTGCTTTTAAATCTTTATTTAAAATTGTACTTAATAAACCCGCAACAAAACCCTTTAAAAAATAACAAGAACACTCTTTTGATTTTTCAATTGCCTTTGCTTCAAAAGAATTATCAATAACTATATGAAGTTTTTTTAAATCAATTTTTATTTTCCCCCAATTCATTTGAGAAAAAATTTCATTCACCTTATCTAAATTTTTTTCATTTATTTTATAATTTTTAACAAATTCTCTACCCGTTTCTAAACCCGCCCTATAAAAAGTTCCTTTTGCAACATCTCCTATTGTATTTATAAATGAAACTACTATATGCTTCCAAGTATTTGTATTCATTAAAAAATTCTCTCCCATAATACACCTAAAATAATAAAAGTTTAAACGATCCTGCCTATCTTTGCTGCCGCTTTTTCCATTTCTAGGAGAACTAAACCCATATTTGCTTCTTCTCTTACCAAAGCTGTAAGAATTGCTTGCGGACCAGCACCAATAGAAATTAATCTACCCTTTTCAGAATTTACTATCACTTGATTTAAATTACCAATGTCTAATTCTTTTGAGGCAGTTTCCCCTGTACCTACCATAGCCGCTGCCATTGCTGCAACTCCTTTAGCATTTACTTCTTTTGGTAAACCTGATAATATCATTAAACCATCTCTTCTAACCACAGCAGAACCAACTATATCGCCTATGTGTTCTAATTCATCAATAATCTTTTTCAATTCTTCTTCTTTAGATACAACTGCCATTTTATGTCCTCCTTAATCTTCAATAATTTTATTATATAATTATATTGTGGTATAACTTAAATATATATTTTTTTATTTTAAATCATTTTTTATTTCAAATTCACAATATGTATCCCCTTTACCTTGACATTTTATTTCTTCAACATTAATTTCTTTTTCAAATATTTTTGAAAGTAAACCCGCAAAAATCCCCGCTAAATAATAACAAGTTTTTACTTTTTCTTTATGTTTCTTATTAAAGGCAACAGCAGTTGGTGAATTTTTAACAATTATCGTTCCTTTTTCTGAAAAATTTATGTTTGAATAACCACAGAATTTAAGTAAACCAAAAACTCTTCCTATTATTTCCTCTTTATTATTTTTTTCTTTTTTCACATAAATTTTAAAATACGATTTTCCTATTTCTATACCAGAATTATATAAAATACCACCGGCAGCTGGTCCTACCGTTTCTTCTAAAAGTTTTAAAAAATCTCCCATAAAATAATCTCCACCCATCGCATTAAATCTTCTATCCTTTATAGTCATATTTCCTTTTTCATCTCCCGCTATTATTTCTGTTTTTCTTAATTTTTCAAACTCTTCATCTCTAATTTCTTTAATTTTTTCAATATTAAGATTCATTTTCCTCTCCTTTAGGATATACATGTACTTCACAATATTTATCTCCCTTTGCCACGCATTTTATTTCTTTTGCTTCAAAATCCTTTTTACACCAATAAGAAAATAAACCTGCTCCCACACCTCTTAAAAAATCACAAACTGGTTCTTTAGTTTTTACTTTGTTTTTTATGTATCCGTAGGTTTCAAAACCGTTAACAACCCTGAGTATTATTTCTTTTTCGGGGTCAAACTTTATCATTTTTAATTTTCCTACCCACCCAGCAAATAATCCATAGCCCCATATTTTATTAGCAATAGTTTCTGTGCTTTTATCTTTTAACAGCGCCAAATCGTTAAAACTTAAGCCAGTTTTTAATTTTATTATTAAACCTTTGATAAAACTTGATTCTTGAAATTTTTTAGTGAATCTAAAAGCAATATCAAATCCCGACTTTTTTCCAAATTCATACCAAATTCTTTTTTGAACAGGACCAACCATTTTTTTTATTTGTTCGGAAATTTGATAAAAAAGAGTTGTATCAATTAAAACATAAGGCCAACCATCTATTATTATTTCTCCATCATTATTCAATTTATAAAGTTTGAATGTATATAAAATCTTCCAAAAAATATCTCTTACCTTTTCAACTTCATTTAATCTTTCAGAAGGAACTTCCATATTTATATATATTTATTAAAAGTTTAATAAATTATTTTTCGTTTCTATATATTAATAATATTGATCTCTCAAAACTAAATAAAAGAGGTTATCCATTTTTATTAATGAAAAAGAAAGGTATAATATGAAAATAATAATTGGTTCGGATCATGCGGGCTTTGATTTAAAACAGGAGATTAAAAGGCATTTGAAAGATTTAAATTATGAGTTTGAAGATTTAGGTTGTTATTCTAAAGAATCTTGTGACTATCCCGATTATGGGTTTAAGGTCGCAGAAAGGGTTGCAAAAGAAAACGGTAAGGGAATTTTAATTTGCGGTTCTGGAATCGGAATGTCAATAGCGGCTAATAAAGTAAAGGGAGTGAGAGCTGCTTTATGCCAAAATGAAGAAGAAGCAAAATTAAGCAGGGAACATAATAATAGTAATATTTTGTGTTTAGGTGCGAGAATAATTTCACCAGAAAATGCAAAGAATATAGTTAAAATTTGGTTAGAAACAAAATTTAGTGGAGAAGAAAGACACGAGAGAAGGATTAAAAAAATAACAAATTTTGAAAATGATTAAGAATGAATTTCCACTATATCTTTATCCTTTACTTCATACTCCAATCCGACCTTTTCTCCCGGATATTTAGAAGAACCCCATATTCTTGCAAATCTGAAATTTTTTAAGAAATCGTGATGAACTTTAATAATAATATCTTTAACCGTTGACCCTTTTTTTAATATTAATGGTTTTTCTACTTTAGGTTTTCCCGGAGCTTTAGTATAAACCCTTATTAAATTAAGTTTTTCCCAAATTTTATCAGAAAGTTCTTTTAAACCCCTTTCTTCTAGAGCTGAGACCAAAATTAAATTTTGATTAAAATCTTTGTATTTAACTAAATCTGATTTTGTTCCAACAAATAAAACATCCTTAAATTTTTCTTTTGAAACCAGTTTTAAAATTTCATTAATTTGATAATCATAATCCGTTAAATCAATCAAACAAATAACTAGATCGGCGTTTCTTGCTATTGAAAGCAATTCGGGTTTCCAAAAAGCGGGGATTTCAATCATTTGGATTCTAACGTCTTCATATTTCAGCGTCCCTACTATTGGTTTTTGGGTAGAATAAGGGATTTCTGATTCTTCTCCAACGCCGGTCAATTTTTTTAATAAAAGGGATTTTCCCGAATTGGGATAACCTAATAAAACAACTTGGGCATCACCAACTTTTTGTATATACATTGATTTTCTCTTTGCTTTTTTTGGTGTTTCTCTCTTAAGTTTTGCGAGCTTTTTCTTTAATTGCATTCTTAAATTTTCACAGCCTTTGTGGGAAGGCGTAACGGAAATTAATTTTTCTAATGCCCTTATTTTTTCTTCTCTGGTTTTGGCTTCTTTAAATTCTTTTTCAACCTCAAACCATTCAGCGGGAAGATTTGTGGGCATATCATAACCATTTCTTTACCCAAGATAAGGTTATCGAGATAACTTTTTCTTTAATTTTTCCTGTAAACACGTGATCTAAGTTCTCCAAAATTATTAATTCTTTTTTAGATTTTAACATTTTTGATAATTTTACACCTTCAGAAGGAGGAATTACATCATCTGATTCCCCATAAATCATTCCAACGGGAACTTGTATTTTTTCTACAGCTGCAGAAATATTATATTTTAAACTATCTTCTACATATTTTTTTGAAGTAAAGTAATCATAAGATTCTATATATCCCTTTCTTTCTAATTCTTCAAACCACATTTTAGATAAAAAATCTTTTAAATCAGAAACTCTTCCCGCCCATAAAATGACGCATTTTACCCTTTTGTCTTTTGAAGATTGAAGAAGAGAAACATAACCCCCTTGAGAATGTCCTATTAAACAAATTTTTTCTTTATCAATATAAGGATTTTTAGAAATTTGTGTTATTACTGTATCTAGATCTTGAAGCATTGAAGTTATTGTTTGATCTTTAAAATCACCTTCCGAATCTCCGCTTCCTCTAAAATCAAACCTTAATACAGCAAAATTATTTTTACAAAATTCTCTTGCAACTTTAACAAAAAAGTTACTATCAGTTCCTAATTTATTTCTACCCCACCCATGAATTAAAATAATAAGTGGTGATTTTTCCTTTTTAGGTAAATGTAAAATTCCAATTATTTGTTCCTCATTTGTTTTAAACACAATTGGGATTTCCATTTTTCACCTAAGATTAATTTAAATAAAAGATTTTAAAAAGTTTAAAAATTTATCTCTTGGTATCATCTCCTATAAATGCGATATTATTTTTTCGTAAGATTCTTTAATCACTTTATTAATAATTATAAAAAGATTAAGAGTTTTAGAAATAAAGGTCTATAATAGAATATATTAAGAAGTTGATTAATAATCTATTTTATGTATTTTTGCTTCAAGTAGTCTAAAAAGTATTCAACACGAATAGTTTCTCCAAAGCTTTTCTTTAACAAATCTTTTGGGGAGTACATGCTACCAAATTTATGGATCTTTTCTCTAAGCCATTCTTTTATGGAAGAAAAGTCTCTATTTATGATCTTTTGATTGAAATCTCTCACATCTCTAAGTATATGTTTTTTAAGTTGTGCAGAAAGAACCGTTCCTAAAGTATATGTAGGAAAATAGCCTATAATACCACTCGACCAATGTATATCTTGGAGTATACCTTCTTTGTAATTGTTAGGTTTCACGCCGAGTAAATTTTCCATTTCTTCATTCCAAATTTTTGGAAGCTCATCTACATCTATTTTTTCATTTATTATAAGCTTTTCTAGTTCGTATCTTAAAATGATGTGAAAGTTATAAGTAACCTCATCAGCTTCAGTTCTTATTAACGATGGTTTCACCGTGTTAAAATAATCAAAGATATCTCCAAATGAGTAGTTTGATAAAAATTTTAAATTTTGTTTTAGAATTGGGTGTATCAATTGAATGAATTCCTTACTCCTACCTATTATGTTTTCCCAAAATCTGCTTTGGCTTTCATGTATACCTGAAGAGACTCCTTTCCCTATTGGTGTGAAATCAAATCTTTTATTAACTTGGAGCTCGTAAAGTGCATGACCAAATTCGTGAATCGTAGATAGTAAAGATCTCTTGAAGTCTATACCCTCGTAATTAGTTGTTATTCTAACATCATTGATACTTATACTTTCAGTGAAGGGATGTTCAGAAATGTGTATTTTTCCCCTCTTTTCTAGAGGAAAGCCAAAAATTTTCAAAATCAGTAAATTTACCTTTTTCATATTTTCTATTTCATATTTTTCTTTTTCTATTGGGTGTATTTCCAATGCCCTTTTCTCAAGTTTTAATAAAATTCTTTTCAAACCTTTTTTTAAATCTCTAAATAGAGGGTCTAAATCCTTCATTCTGAGCCCTTCTTCATAAAAATCTAACAAAGCATCGTAAGGATACCTGTCATATCCGAGATACTCTGCTGTCTTTCTCTCAATCTCAACTATTCTTTTTAACCACGGTTTGAATTTTAGAAAATTATCTTTTCTCTTAGCTTCCTCCCAAATCTTTACACACCTACTCTCAATTCTACTTTTTTCTCTAATAAATCTTGGTGGGAGTGATTTCGCTATTTTTATGTCTCTCTTCAAAACTCTTACAACACCTTTTTCGTAATCGTTCAAATATTCCTTAGAAGCTTTTTCAATCAACTCTACAAACCTCGAGCTCGTCAAGAGTTCACGAGACAAAAAAGAGAGTTCTCCTTCGGCAACACTTCTTTCTTTTATACCAAGCACAGGAATATTGACTTTAGTATCCCAACCCAATAAAGATTGCGCATGCTTGACAGACCAAATTCTTTTGTAATATTTTAATATATTTTTTATTTTGGGGTTTACAAAAATTTTATCCATAAAACATTTATAAAATCGTAATTAATAAATTTAATTTTTAATTTTTCTTACTTTTTCTATATTATTAAACACTTCAATATATGCAACATTCCATGTGATAGGTTCTCCATCAATAACCAATATAATTTCTTTTCTTAATTTTAAAGGTATATTAGAATAAATTT
>CAZFVX010000020.1:10312-12888 GCA_964522675.1 uncultured archaeon | reverse complement strand
ATAATTTTTATTAATTTTTAAAAGAAAAGAAAATTATGGGTGTGAGTTTAACTGGAATTGTTCCCGCAAAGGAGATCGAATTAAGGGATTTATCTGGAAAAACAATAGGAATTGATGCTTTTAATACGCTTTATCAATTTCTTTCAATAATTAGGCAACCAACGGGAGAACCTTTAAGAGATTCTCAAGGAAGAATAACATCACATTTATCAGGTTTATTTTATAGAACAGCAAAATTAATTGAAGTTGGAATAAAACCCGTTTATGTTTTCGATGGAGAACCACCACATTTTAAAAAACAAACAGTTGAGGAAAGAATTAAAGTAAGAGAAGAAGCATATAACAAATGGAAAGAATATTTGGAAAAAGGAGATACTAAGAAAGCTAGAATGTACGCACAAGGGGCTTTGAGATTAAATGAAGAAATGATAGAAGAATCAAAAAAACTTTTAGATTTTATGGGAATTTCATGGGTCCAGGCACCATCAGAAGGAGAGGCTCAAGCGGCATTTTTAGTTGATTTGGGTAAATTTTGGGGTGTTGGTTCTCAAGATTGGGATTCTTTATTATTTGGAGCAAAAAGACTTGTTAGAAACATAACAATTACGGGAAAGAGAAAATTACCAAGAAAAGAAGCTTATATAGAGATAAAACCAGAAGTTATTGAATTAGATCATGTTCTTTCTTCCTTGGGAATCTCACGGGAGCAGTTAATAATTATAGGGATTTTAGTTGGAACAGATTATAATCCGGGTGGTGTGAAGGGAATTGGTCCCAAAAAAGCATTGGAATTAGTTAAAGAGAAAAAAGATTTAGAAAGGGTTTTAGAAGGAATTAAATGGGAATTTGATATACAACCACAAGAAATATTTGATTTTTTTAAAAATCCGCCCGTGAAAGAAATGGAAATAAAGAAAAATGAACTTAAAGAAGAGGAATTAAAGGAATTAATGGTTAAAGAACATGATTTTTCAGAGGAAAGGGTTGAAAAAGTCATAAATATATTAAAAGAGAGTGAGAAAAAAGGAAAACAAACAAGTTTAGGTTCATGGCTTAAAAGTTAAGTATTTAAAACTTTCTATTTTTAAAATATCATGGTCACTGAAATAACTTTTAAAGAATTACATTATCTTGTTAGCACAATTTATACACACCATATGGAAGGCTTTAAATCAAAATTATACCCTTGGGAATTAGGGGTTTGTGGTGAGGTTCTTGATTGTTTAACTAGAATTTATCACATAGTTTTTATTGGAAAAGATAATGAATTTAAATCTCATGCCGAGATTCTAATTCCCAGATTGAAGAGTTAATCGATTTATGCACAAGCAAAAAACCCGAGTCCTGTAAATTATTTGATGAAAAATTTTCAAAATTTAAAAATTATATAGAAAATGAAATGCAAAAAAGAGATTCAAAAGATTATCCTATATAATTAACTTCCTTTTGTTTTGGTTTTGGACCGACTCTTGGAAATGGTATTGGTGGAGGTAATTGTAAATCAGTAGCGATGGTAATTATTTTTGTTAAGCAAACGTTAAATATGTGATTTATTACTTGAATACTAACATCTTGAGGAATTTTTCTTTCTTTTTCCCAAAGATTTAAAATTTCATCCTTTTTTTCTGTTAGGAAAAGTAATTCTCCTTCAATTTTTATTTTTGCAACTTCTGGTTCATATTTTGTTAAAAACTCAAAAGAAAAGGATAAAGCATCATTTTTAAATAAAGGGGCTTTAGCTTCTTTTATAGAAGTTATTTTAGGGGTTGAATTTATTTTCATTTTACCCATGAAATTACTTTCCTTTTTCGCCTCTATTGAAATAAATCTTAAGCCAGCAATAGGCATTTAATCACCTTAAATTATATATGATTTTTAAAATAATAAATTAAGAAGTTTAAATATGAAAAGAGTTTTAATATTATTTTTATTGAGTATAATAATTGTTTCTGGTTGCACACAAACACAAAGTTTGCCAAAAATTAATGGGAAGAAAATTTTAATGATCGTTGCACCGCGAGATTTTAAGTGGGAAGAATTAATAATTCCAAAACAAATTTTTGAACAAGAAGGAGCAATTGTTGTTGTTTCTTCAACTAAAAATCAAGCCATAGATTCTTCAAAAATGCATACAATAGATATAGATAAATTAGTTGAGGAAATTAATATTAATGAATATGATGCTTTGGTGATTGTGGGTGGACCGGGTTCTCCAGAACTTGCCAATTATCCAGTTATTATTTCTCTTATTCGAGAAGCTTTAAGGAAAAATAAAACAATTGGAGCAATTTGTTTAGGACCAACAGTTTTAGCGAGAGCGGGAATTTTAAATGGTTTTAAAGCAACCGTGTTTCCAGATCGAAACGCGATAAATATATTAAGAGAAAACGGTGCGAATTATGTAAATCAACCCCTTGTAAAAGATAGAAATATAATAACTGCTAATGGTCCAACACAAGCTCAAAATTTCGCAAAAGAAATTGTAGAGAATTTAAGTTGAGTTAAATGTTCTAAATATTCACAAATTTCAATTAAAATTCTACATTCATATATTTTTTCCCATTCAAAAGAAAAAT
>CAZFVX010000020.1:0-10212 GCA_964522675.1 uncultured archaeon | reverse complement strand
CAAATTTCAATTAAAATTCTACATTCATATATTTTTTCCCATTCAAAAGAAAAATTAAATCTTTTCATTAATTTTTTATATTCTTCTGCGGCTTTTCCAAATTCACCAGAACTAACATATTTTAATGCTTCTTCGTCAATTATAGAGTTAGTTTGTGAATTACTTAATCCATTCATTATTTCTCTTTTTACAGTTTTAATAATATATTTTTCTTTTCCAACGGTTTCAATAACACTAAATAAAAAATTTCTATCTTCCTCAGTTTCTTTGTATTTTTTTGGAAGATTTGATCCAAAATTAAAGGATAAACCAAAATTACATGTTCCCATTTAACCCCTCTTTTTACAAAAAAATTAAAATTTAAATATTTTAAAATCGTAACTAATTTTTAAACAAAAATATAAATTATTTAATACTAAAATTAAAAAGGATTTTTATGGCAAAAAAAGTTTTGGTCCCTTTAGCCGATGGGTTTGAAGAAATCGAAGCAATTACAATTATTGATGGGTTAAGAAGGGCTGGTTTAGAAGTAATTACGGCGGGTTTACCTGGAACATTAGTTAAAGGTGCACACGAGATTAAAATTATAGCGGATAAAAAATTAGAGGATATAAATACTGATGAATTTGATGTTTTAGTTCTTCCCGGTGGCTATCCTGGTTATGTAAATTTAGGAAACTCCCAAAAAATTTTAAATACAATTAAGAATTTTGATTCACAAAAGAAAATAATATGTGCAATCTGTGGTTCTCCCTCAGTCCTCGCTAAAGCTGGAATTTTAGATGAAAGAAAGGCCACAATTTATCCCGGAATGGAAAAAGAAATTCCAAGGCCAAGAGGAGAAAAAGTTGTGGTCGATGAGAATGTTATTACTTCTCAAGGTCCGGGGACGGCAGTTGATTTTGTTTTAAAAATAGTAGAAGTTTTGCTTGGAAAACATAACTCAGAGAGGTTAAAGAGGGAACTTGCATGTTAACTAAAACTGAAAAGAAAATTTTAGAAATAGTTGGGAAAAATCTATTGGTTAGAAAAACTGAACTAATTGAAAAATTGGGAAAAATTAATGGAATTTCTACGGCAATTCAAAAACTTAAAGAGCAAGGTTATATTAATACAGTGGAGCCAATTGGTGGAACTTGTTATGTGATCACATCCACAGGTCAAAAAGTTTTACAATCTTTAAATTCAGAAAAGTTTTAAAATTAATTATGAAAACCGCTATTATTTATTCTGAGAAATTTTTAAACCATGATTTACCTTCTCACCCCGAAAATAAGCAAAGATTAATTTCTATAGTAGACCTATTAAAAAAAGAAGGGTTTAAATTTTTAAGACCTGAAATGAGAAGGGAAGATGAAATTTTAAAAGTTCATTCTAAAGAATATTTAAATTTAGTTAAAAATTTATCCTCAAGTTCTGGTTGGTTAGATTCCGATACCTATGTTGTTAAGAGTTCTTTTGAAGTCGCAAAATTAGCTGTCTCTGGGGTTTTACAGGCAATTGATTTTGTTTTAGAGGGAAAATTTAATTATGGATTTGCTTTAGTGAGGCCGCCAGGACATCACGCAAAACCAAAAAGAGGGATGGGTTTTTGTTTATTTAATAATGTTGCAATAGGAGCAAATTCGATTTTAAAAAAAGGTTTAGTTGAGAGGGTTTTAATCCTTGATTTGGACTGCCACCACGGAAATGGAACTCAAGAAATTTTTTATAACAGGAATGACGTTTTATATTTTTCTTTACACCAGTATCCTTATTATCCTGGTTCTGGTTCAATTGAAGAAATGGGTTCTGGTTTGGGAGAAGGTTTTAATATAAACATACCTTTGCCTTCGGGAACGGATGATTTTAATTATTTAAAATCTTTAGAAATTTTTTCTTCAATAACAGAGCAATATAAACCCAATATAATTTTAGTTTCTATGGGTTATGATACTTATTGGAACGATCCATTAACAAATTTTAATTTAACCTTAAATGGATATAAAAAAATTGCAAAATTGGTAAAAGAAGTTGCAAAAAAAGTTTGTAAGGGAAAATTAGTTTTTGTTTTAGAAGGCGGTTATAATTTAGAAGGTCTTTCAAAAGGTGTTGCAAATTTTTTGTTTGAATTAGAGGGGATTAAAAAAGAATTTAAGGAGAAGGAAATTAGAAACAAAGAAGTTGATTTAAAAATAGAGGAAATTATTAGAAATGTGAAAAGGAAGTTGAGAAAATACTGGGAAATTTATTAAAAATTTAAAAATTCTTAATAAAATAATAGAGTATGGAAGAGTGTATATTTTGTAAAATTGTTGCGGGGGAAATCCCAACAAATAAGGTTTATGAGGATGAAAATTCTTTAGCTTTCTTAGATGTAAATCCAAGGAATCCCGGGCATACATTAGTTATACCAAAAAAACACTACGAAACTATTTTAAATGTCCCCGATAATGAAATTGGTGAGTTGTTTAAGGTTGTAAAAAAAGTTGCGGCAGGAGTTAAAAAAGCAACAAATGCCGATGGGATTTCAATTTCTCAAAGCAATTTTAGGGCGGCGGGACAAGTAGTTCCGCATGTTCATTTTCATGTAATTCCCAGGTTTAATAATGAAGGTCCCGTTGGTTTGGAAGGAATCTTAACAATAAAGAGATTGAATGAAGAAAGCATGAAAAAAATTGCGGAAAGCATAAAAAACAGTGTTTCTACTCCAACAGAAGAGGAACATAAAAAAGAAACTAAAGAAGAGGAAATTGATTTTAATTTTTAAGTTCTAATTTCCCACCAAATATTTAAATATATGTTTTTCCATTTATAATTAGGTGAAAATATGGGCGAGTGTTTTCATAAAGGGTGAATTAGTTCATCTCAGATTTTTCTAATTCTAAGAAGGTAAAAATTGATTCTAAAGGAAGAATTTTATTGCCTGTAGAGGTTAGGAAGAGTTTTGGTTTAAATCCAAACTCAGAGCTAATTCTAAGATTTAATTTGAAAAAGAATTTGATTATTTTAGAACCAGAAGAAATAAAAGGAGGTGGAGAATATGGAGGAGATGGAAGAAAGACTTGATTGGGAAAAGATGGATGGGCTTATTCCTGCTGTTGTTCAGGATTATAATACACGAGAAGTGTTGATGCTTGCTTACATGAACAAAGAAAGTTTAAAGAAAACACTTGAAACGGGTTTAGCAACTTATTGGAGCAGAGAAAGACAAGAATTATGGGTTAAGGGCAAAGAATCAGGAAACACCCAGAGAGTTAAAAAAATATCAATCGATTGTGATTATGATGCTATTTTGCTTGAAGTTGAACCAAAGGGACCAGCATGTCACCATGACGAATATTCATGTTTTTATAGAGAAATAAAATTTATAGATTGTAAAAATTTTAAATATCTTTAAAAATTCTAAAATTTAATAAAAAAGGAGAATGATATTATGTTTCAGCCACCCAAAGGCACAAAAGATTTTATGCCCGAAGAGATGAAGAAGTTGCAGTTTGTTTTAGATGTTGTTAGGGGTGTTTTTGAAAAATATGGGTTTCAGCCATTAGAAACGCCAGCATTTGAAAGTTTTGATTTGTTAGCAAGAAAGTCTGGTGAGGACATTAAGGAGGAGATTTATTATTTTAAAGACAAGGCCGGTAGAGAATTGGGATTAAGATTTGATTTAACGGTTCCAATGGCAAGGATAGTTGCTTCAAACCCAAGTTTACCCAAACCATTTAAAAGATATCAAATTGGAAAGGTTTGGAGATATGACCAACCACAAGCAGGAAGATTTAGGGAATTTTGGCAGGCGGATGTGGATATAGTTGGTTCTGAAAATATGGAAGCAGATGTAGAATGTTTAGCTGTTGCATGTGAATGTATGCAAAAATTGGGCTTTAAAAATTTCTTTATCAGAATTAATAACAGAAAACTTTTGCAAGATCTTGTTTTAAAAGCGGGAATATCAAAAAATAAAATCTTAGATCTTTTCAGATCAATAGATAAATTGGACAAAATTGGCTGGGAAGGGGTTGAAAGGGAGCTGAAATCAAAGAAAATTGAAAATAAAGAGATTTTAGAGGTTATTAAGAAAGATTGGAGAGAAATTAAAATAGAATCCGAGGGTTTAAATGAATTAAAAGAATTGTTGGAAATCGCTGAAATTTTTGGAATTAAAAAATACTTAAAAGTTGATTTAAGTTTAGTTAGGGGTTTAGAATATTACACGGGACCGGTATTTGAAATAATGGCCGGTGGGAAATGGAGTTGTGGTGGTGGGGGGAGGTATGATAATTTAGTAGAAGCTTTAGGCGGAGGTTTAATCCCAGCAACGGGGATTTCTTTAGGTATTAATAGAATAATAGGATTAATGAAAGAAAACGGTTTGTTTAAATTAGAAAAAGAAAAAATGGTTTATATTGCTCCCGTGGAAAAAAATGTGAAAAATAACGCTATAAAAATACTTCAAGAGTTAAGAAAGGCTGGAATTAAAGCAGAAATTGATTTAATGAATAGAAAACTTTCAAAACAATTAGAATATGTTAATTCTAAAGGGATTTTATGGGTAATAATTGTTGGTGAGAAAGACTTAAAAGAAGGGAAAGTAACCTTAAAAAACATGGAAACGGGAGAAGAAAAGAAAATAAAAAAAGAGGAAATTGTTAAAGTTTTGGAAAGTTAAATTAAAAATTTACCAGTTATCTGGTAATTTATTATATTTCTCTAAAGCATTTAATATATCTTCTCTCATATTTATTGCAGCTTGTCTTGCTGCTTTACCAAATTCTTCTGGTGTAAATTCATTTTTATATGGATCTTTTAGATACGCAAATATTATTCCTCTTGAACTACTAACCACAACTCCATAGCAATCTTTGTTTAAAAAATTTGGTATGTCTTCTCCCTTTCCTCCTTGTGTACCATACCCGGGTGCTAGAAAAATAGCCACTGGCATTAATTCTCTCAATTTTTGGGCATCTTCAGGATATGTTACACCAACAACTGCTCCTATAGAGGAATATCCTCTTTCCCCTATTAATTCTTTTCCCCACTCGTTTATTTTTATTGCTACTTCTTCGGATAATTTATTCCCATTTTCAAATCTTTTGTCTTGAAATTCTCCTGAAGATGGGTTAGATGTTTTGTCTAAAATAAATATACCTTTCCCAAATTCTTTACAAACCTCCAAGAATGGTATTATTCCATCAGAACCTAAATAAGGATTTACAGTTATGGCATCTACAGAAAAAGATGTCTCTGTTTCCCCATTAAACTTTTTTACTTCACCTAAATAGCTATCTGCATAAGCTTTAGAAGTACTTCCTATATCATTTCTTTTTGCATCCAATATTACAATTAAACCATTTTTTCGTGCAAAATCTATTGTATATTCTAAAGCTTTTATACCTTCACTTCCATATGGTTCATAAAAAGCTGATTGAGGTTTTACAGCAGGAACAATATCTTTTACATTTTTTATTATTTCTTCATTAAATCTCATAAAAGCAGAAGCAACACTTTTAAAATTATTTCCATATTTTTCTTTCGCTTCTTCTTTTATATGTTCTGGTATTTGTTCTATTCTTGGATCCAAACCAACTATACCTAAATTTTTCTTTTCATCAATAGCTTCAAGTAGTTTATCTGCAAAATTTTTCATGAAATCACCTCAATCTTTACAATAATTTAAATCTTTAATAATTTGGTACGTATTTAAACTCTAAAACCTCGTGTTTTACACCAAATTCATCTAACCAATTTCTTACTTCATGTTCAAATTCCTTTTTAAGTTCTGGGTGACCTGTTGTCAATACTTCTAATGGTGCCATACTTGTTATTTTTCCGTCTTTTACAACCTCTTTTATTTTTTCTTTAAGATAATTTGGGTTTTCACGAATGAAGTTTCTTGACCATTCTGTGGGATTTTCTGAATATTTCTTAAAAAGTTCATACTCATTTTTTGTAATTAAACCTTTTTTTAATGCTATATCAATGAATTGTGAACACATTTCTGCCAATGAATAAAGTTCAACATTATATCTTTTTAATAGTTCTTTGCCCCCTTGTTTTCTATCAAATATTACAAAATACTTATCAATTTCAGCTCCAATTTCTTTAACAGCTTTTATAGCTTTTTCAGCTGTGGTTCCTTTAGTAACAAGATCGTCAACACCGACTACATATTCTCCTTTTTCTATAATACCCTCTATTTGTTTTCCTAATCCATATGCTTTAGTTTTCTTTTTAACATAACTTGTTCCTATATTCAAATCATCACCAACAAAAGAGCAGATTGGTATACCTGCTGTTTCTGTTGTAGTTAATTTATCAATCCTTTTTTCAACATAGCAATCTATAGAATCTACCATCCAATAAATAATAATGTTTCTTTTTTCTGGAAGTGAATATATTACTCTAAGATCTATATAATAAGGGCTAATTTCTCTACAGGCTAAAATTGCTGGATTAGAACTTATTGATCTAAAACATTTAGGAGTAGTTAAAATCACTTCAGAAACTTCTTCGAATCCATTATTCATTTTACCACTTATTTTATTTTAAATTTTATATAAAACTAAATTTTTTAAACTTAAGTTATTCCAGAAACTATTAAAGATATTTAAAACGGTCTTTCTTCTCTTCTTAATTTCATTAAAGAGGGTATGTTTCCCGTAAAACTTGAAACTTGTGCAAAGAAATTTTCAATCTCGGCTTCTGAGAGTTTTGCAACATTGTCTGCTTCTATTATTGGTGTTGGCATTCCATAACCAGAATGGTGACTTGAAATTGCAAGTAAAATTCCTGCCAATTTATCCTCAATTTCTTTATTTCTTAGAAAATCAACTCTTATTGGTCTGTCCCATTTAGCAGTTTTTAAATAAAAAGCATAAAGATTCATGTTAAATTTATCGAAATCCCTTAAAACCGGGTGTTCTTTTGGATATTCCGAATACTTAAAAATTTTTGTTCTTTCTCCTTGCTCTAAAACCCAAAATAAAATGTTTGTATCCCCCGTTTTGTTTAAAAGTTTTTCAATTTCAGAAACCTTTTTGTGATTTATTTTTGGGAGGATTTCTTTTTTAATTATTTCACAAAATCTCGTTGCCCTTGAATCTTCGATAACACTCGCGAGCATTACTTTTCTTTTTATTGATTCTTCAAATAATTTCTCATAAATCTTAATTAAATTTTTATAATCTTCATAAACTTTTGAATCCTTTTTTGGTTTATCAGAGTAATGGGGAATTATTGATCCATGTAAAAGAAGTAAGTCGGGTTTTAATTTTTTTATGCATTTTATTGCCGTTTCAATTTCGATTGCTTGTCTTATAATTGAGTTTGAATGGAAAAATTCTAATTCTGAAAGAATATCAAAAATAAAAGGCATTGGTGTTGGGAATCTTGAAGGAAAATATTCAACTTTATCTACTTTACCTTCTTTATAGCAAAAACAAACTCCTGCAGCCCTTGCGAGAATTGATTCAAATCCATGTAAAGATTTTTTAACAATTCCTCCATCAACTCCAACTATTCTTATATCTTCAAGTTTTTCTGGAGTTACCTTAGTTAATAATTTTTCTTCTGAGTTTATTTCCCTTAAAAAATTTGCAAACTTTCTTCTTTTATTTTCTTCATCCAAAATCTTCTCTGCAATCTTCTTTGCAATTAAGGTTAGCTTTTCCACAAAAACACCTTAATAATAAAAAGAAAATCAAGTTTATTAAATTTTTAGAACTAATTACAATTCACGACTGGATATAAGCCTTGCCTGTTGGTAGGAATATTTTCTGATTTTTCAGTTCTTCTATGAGTTTGCTGACGAGTTCATAATTCCAAGTGTTCTTTTATATTTTGCTTGCATAACTTGTAGTATGGAAAAGGAGAATTTAAATATCTCACATGTTAATCGGATTTATAAAAGTTTCGCGAAAAGATTGAGGGAAATTAGTGTTGTCCGAAATCGCTTCGGTGCCTAAAGTACTTGGAGAGTAAAAGGATATGTAGTTCGTTTCGGTCAGTAAAAACTTTTGTACCAAACATTATAGAATATGTCAAAAAGAAGGTTGAAATATGAAAAAATCAAAACGAGATGACTTAAAGAAAATTCTTGTGGCTTTTTACTCAAGGAATGGCCACACAAAGAGAGCTGCAGAAATTATTGCAAAAACTTTGAATGCTGACATTGATGAAATAAAAGACAAAAAGTCAAGAAAGGGAATAATAGGATTTCTAAGAGCAGGGTATGATGCAACCTTTGGTAAGACAACAGAGATAAATTTCTCAAAAAACCCTGCAGATTATGATGTTGTTATTTTGGGTGGTCCAGTTTGGAATGGTAGAGTGACACCTGCAGTAAGAACCTATCTTTTAAAAAACAGGGATGGTATAAAGAAATCTGCTTTCTTTGTCACATGTGCTGGCTGGAAAGGAAAATGTCTGTCTCAAATGCGCAAAATCTATAATGGAGAGGTTCTAGCTGAAAAGGTGATATTAAGAAGTAGTATTGATGAGGGAATTAAACAATTATAAAAAAACAATTTATAAAAAAATTGGAATTATAATTTAAAACGAAAAAGGTGATTAAAATGAGGATAGTTCTGACCTCTGACCCAAGTTTGACCTCTACTTTCAGGAATATACCTTTACTCGACTTCTTGCCCTGTGCTCCCGTTGAGGATATACCTAAGTTCATATATCAAATTCTGGATACCCAACTTCCAGATAAGGATGGTGTGTTAATTCAAGCTCCGTATGCAATAAGAAAGGTGGAGGCAGCACTCCTTATTAATGGTGGTTTTAAAAGAGAGGATGTTGTTGTTGCCCATCCAAAGAAAATTGAGAAATTCATAGACGAGAAGACTACAATAGTTGGAGTAAATACCATGGATCCTTATGGTATGGGACCTGTAACATTGATGTGTACCAAAGGGGGAAAGAAAACATCCTATTCAAAATATCTTTTTACATCCTTTATAAGGAGGTTGAGAGATTTCAGAGAAAGGAAGGAATACAAGTTCAAGATTGTTGTTGGAAGTCAGGCTGGATGGCAGTTTGAATTAAGGCAAGATCTGACAGAAGAGTTGGGCATAGACCATGTGATATGGGGAGAAACCGAGCACGTCATAGGAGATATTTTCATGGAGATAGAAAGTGGAGGGGCAGACAAGTTTATAAAGATTAATACCCGGCCAAGGGTTGAAGAGATTCCTCCGGTTATAAATCCTGCTCATAATGGGATTGTGGAAGTTATGCGCGGCTGTGGCAGAGGATGTAGGTTCTGCTCCCCAAATTTGAGAATGGCGAGATTTTATCCTATAGAAAAGATATTGAGAGAGGTAGATGTAAATCTCAGTGTTGGGCAGAGGACAGCATGGCTGCACAGTGAGGATATATTTAATTACATGGTAGAAGATAGGAGAAATTTTTATCCAAATGAGGATGCGATAATTGATTTATTTGAAAGGGTTTTAAGTAAAATTGATTTTGCAAATCCTACACATGGCACTGTGGCAGGTGCTCTTGCTGCGCCAAGGATACTTAGAAGAGTTGCGGAGTTGAATCATGCAAACTTGAATAAATGGATGGGCATAGAAGTGGGATTTGAAACAGCCTCCCCTGAATTGATAAAAAAAATAGCAAACAACAAAATGAGACCGTTCAGCGCTGAAGAATGGCCTTGGGTTCTGCTAAATGGAACATATGCATTCAATAAGTTCTACTGGTTTCCGGCATATACAACCATAGTTGGCTTGCCCTGGGAAACTGATGAAGATGAGATAGATACAGCACGGCTTATTATCACGATGGAGAAAAAATTATATGAGAAACTGGGTAAGAAAGCACATTTCATTGTCATTCCATTGGGCTTCGTTCCAATGGGCGGTTTGAAAGAGTGCGAATTCTTTAATATCAATGAAAATCTTACAAAAGGAAGTATTCTACATATCTATCATGCATGGAGGCATCTTGCATGGGAAGTAGACCATGGTTTAAAGAGGGTAACTAAAGGGAATCCAAATTTCCTGATATTTCTACCGCTTGCAAAGCTCGGGTCAAGATTGATTATACACAGCATAAGAAAATGGGCAATTAAAAAAGGGATAGATGTTGATAAACCCCTTGAGCCGATGAATATAAGGATAGAGGAAATATAGGTGAATTAATATAAAAATCATTCAAATTTATACAATATTCCATCCAGGTCAAATATAGGTTCATATAAGTTCATTTTACTTGCCTCTTTCA
>CAZFVX010000019.1:0-12907 GCA_964522675.1 uncultured archaeon | reverse complement strand
GTTTCAGAAGTTAAGAGATAAATAATTTAAAAACTAATTACTCAAATTATTTTATTAAAAATTCAATTAAAAAGTGTTTATATGGATTTGAAAGAATCTTATATTGAGTTTTTAAAGAGAATTCCCGGGGTTTCAGAACCCAAAAAAAGGCTTACTTTTAAAGAAAAAAGCAAATGGGTTTTTCTTGTTTTACTTATTTACTTTTTAATGTCTCAAATTACTATTTATGGGATTTCACCAGCAACATATCAACACTTTCAATATTTAGAATTAATTTTGGGTTCAAAATTTGGTTCTATTGTAACTTTGGGTATAGGGCCAATAGTTACCGCCTCTATTATGCTACAGCTTTTAGTTGGTTCAAAAATAATTGATTGGGACTTAAAAACAGAAGAAGGTAAAACTTTATTTCAAGGAACGCAAAAATTTTTAGCAATAGTTTTTTCGGTTTTAGAAGCAGCGGCTTATGTTTTATTTGGAGCGATACCAGCAGCCTCTCCGGATTTAGCATGGCTTGTTATTTTACAACTTAGTTTTGGTGGTTGGATAGCAATATTTTTAGATGAATTAATATCTAAATGGGGATTTGGTTCTGGTGTGAGTTTGTTTATAGTGGGCGGTGTTGCAAAAACAATTGTAATAAAAATGTTTAATCCATTAACACAAAGCGGTTTGCTACCTGGTCCCGGAGCACCACCAGTTGGTAGAATTCCATATTCTATAATGACTTTATTAGAAGGCATGCCCTTACAAGCATTTTTTGCTTTGCTCCCCGTAATTGCAACATTCTTAGTTTTTGTTGTAGTTGTTTATGCACAAGCAATTGAAGTTGGAATTCCATTGGCATTTGGAAATGTGAGAGGTTTTGGAAGGAGATGGCCACTTAAATTTATTTATACTTCAAACATACCGGTTATCTTGGTTGCTGCCTTGCTTGGAAACTTTCAAATACTTGCAAAAATTATGTCTGATAAAGGACTAACTTGGATGGGCAGATATGATTCTCAAGGAAACCCCATCGGAGGACTTGTATTTTATTTACAACCACCAAGAACAGATTCTATTGCGGGATTTATGATTTTTATGGGTTTATTTGCATTATTGGGTATTTTAGTGGCTTATTTAACAAGAAAAAAAGCTTGGCAGTTTTCTTTAATTTTTGCGGCTTTGGGTGGGGTTGTTTGGTATTCAATTATTTCCTCTTTAGGCCTTACTGGACTAATGGAAATAAGTTCTACGGATTTATTAAGGATATTTACATATTTGTCTTTTATGGTTGTGGGTTCTGTGATATTTTCAATTTTCTGGGTGGCAACCTCGGGAATGGATGCAAGGTCCGTTGCCGAACAAATTCAATCCACGGGCATGCAAATTCCAGGATATAGAAGGGATGTTAGGACGATAGAAAATGTTTTAAATAGATACATTCCTGGACTAACTGTTTTAGGTGGTGCGTTTGTAGGATTTTTAGCGGCTTATGCGGATTTCACAATGGCTTTAGGCTCTGGTATGGGTATTTTACTAGCAGTTATGATAATCTACCAAATGTACCAAGAACTTGCGATGCAGCATCTAGAAGACATGAGCCCAATGATAAGAAGATTCTTGGAAAAATAAATATTAAATTTTTTAACTAGTTTTTCCAAAATATAAATATGGATTTTGGTTTGGTTGAAGTTTTTAGGATTTTTTCAATCCTCGCTGGAATTTTAATTGCTTATTTTACTTATATGATTTACAAATTCACCAAAGGCGGCTCTAAAGCATGGATGTTCATCGCCATAACGGGTGTTACCTTAGGTGTCTGGGGCTCTCTTCAAGTAATTTTCTTAATGTTCTTTGATATAAGAATTATTAGAATTATTACGGGTATAATATTCCTTCCTTTAATTGCTTTAGGTGGTTTATTTTCTTCGATCGAACTACCTAAAGACATGGATATAAAAATTCCAAAATTCTTAAATATAAAAAATGCAAAAATTTATTCTTTATTTATTTTCTTAATTTTATTAATTTACAATTTACTAACACCTTTTACAAATATATTAACTGAAATTCTCTCAATAGCACACATATTAATTTTCTTTTATTTTATACCAGCAACGTATGGTTTTTATTTTGTATGGAAGGGAACAAGGTTAAAGGAATGGTGTATAATGAGTTTAGCTTCTTTCTTAATTGTGATGGGTATAATTACAACTAATTATACGGGAGTTTGTTGTGAAAATAATTTATCTAATTTATGTGAATTGAACGTACTTGATTATGTTTCAGTTCTGCCTTTGCCTTGTATAGAATCTTTATTATCTATAGCTTTAAAAGGAGCGATGTTTTTATTATTTGGTGAAATATTATATCTTATAAGCTTTTATTTAATTTGGAGGTCAATGAAATGTTAAGTCCCGCTGGTATTTTTAGAATTCTTTCAATTGTTTTAGGTTTATTAATAGCTTTTTTCACTTATGATATCTACAGAAAAACTAAAGGCGGTTCTAAAGGATGGAAATACATAGCTGTTGTGGGTTTAACTTTATGTGCTTGGGCAATATTTCAAGTAACTTTTTCTGGTGTTATAGATTTAAAAATTGTGAGAGTGATTACTGGTGTTCCATTAATGTTTATAATTGGCATAATAAGTCCAATTTGTCCAATATTTTTAGTAGAAGATATGGGTTTAAGAAAACCAAAATGGTTTAATGTTAAAAATTTAACATATTTATATTTTATTGGCTTTTCTCTCTTTTTTATTTATAATTTCTTAACCCCGTTTTATGATATTGGTTCAGAACTTCTTTCAATAGAGTTAGGTATGCTTTCACTCTGGTATGTATTTACGGGTATCGGATACTATTATCTTTGGAAAGGAACAAAAACAAAAATTTGGATGATAATAACTATCTCTTCTTTTCTTTCTGTGATTGGAACGGGCTTGCCATTATATTCAGGGGCTTGTTGTGGTCCCGGGGAAGTTTTAAGTGGGCAAGAATTGTGTGTAAATTATCCTTATGACTATGTTTCTATTTCACCTTTACCTTGCTTCCCAGAATTTTATCAATTTGCCTTGACCTCCATAATCTTCTTAATAATAGCAGAGTTTTTATTTGTGATAGGATTTTCTATATTTTGGAAAAGAATGAAGTAACTAAAATATTTATTTAATTTTTACAAAATTAAATAATATACAAATAAAAAGATAAAATGGCAATTAACACTGAAATCATTATTGGTATTTTTAGGATTCTTTCAATTATTTTAGGTTTATTAATAGCTTTTTTTACTTATGATATCTACAGAAAAACTAAAGGCGGTTCTAAAGGATGGAAATACATAGCTGTTGTGGGTTTAACTTTATGTGCTTGGGCAATATTTCAAGTAACTTTTTCTGGTGTTATAGATTTAAAAATTGTGAGAGTGATTACTGGTGTTCCATTAATGTTTATAATTGGCATAATAAGTCCAATTTGTCCAATATTTTTAGTAGAAGATATGGGTTTAAGAAAACCAAAATGGTTTAATGTTAAAAATTTAACATATTTATATTTTATTGGCTTTTCTCTCTTTTTTATTTATAATTTCTTAACCCCGTTTTATGATATTGGTTCAGAACTTCTTTCAATAGAGTTAGGTATGCTTTCACTCTGGTATGTATTTACGGGTATCGGATACTATTATCTTTGGAAAGGAACAAAAACAAAAATTTGGATGATAATAACTATCTCTTCTTTTCTTTCTGTGATTGGAACGGGCTTGCCATTATATTCAGGGGCTTGTTGTGGTCCCGGGGAAGTTTTAAGTGGGCAAGAATTGTGTGTAAATTATCCTTATGACTATGTTTCTATTTCACCTTTACCTTGCTTCCCAGAATTTTATCAATTTGCCTTGACCTCCATAATCTTCTTAATAATAGCAGAGTTTTTATTTGTGATAGGATTTTCTATATTTTGGAAAAGAATGAAATAATTAATCCTTTCTTAATGGTGGTTTTCCTTCCCAGTCCTCGGGTAAAAATAATCTTTTTGGGTTTGGGTGGCCTAAAACTTTAACACCAAGCATTTCTGCTAATTCTCTTTCAAATAAATTTGCTCCAGGATAAATCTCTATTATTGTTGAAATTTCTGGTTTTTCTTTTGGAACAGAGGTTCTAATATTAATAATGTTTTCATTATAAATGAAGTGATAAATAATCTCTATCTTTTTCCCAACATCCACACCAGAAATAGAAGAAATTCTAGAAACACCCAAATTTCTAAGTTTTTCCAAAACTCTTTTTAATTTTTCTTTTTTTACCTTTACCCAAATCTCATTTTTTTCTTGTTTTAAATTCTTATCAATCTCTTTCAAATAATTCAAAACTTCCATAAAAATATTTTAAGTTTCGATTTATAAATGAGTTTATCTGAAAATACTTGTAAATAAGTTATATAGCCAATCCAAAATTATTTTTAAAAGATTATATTTTTCTGTATATATGCTTTCGAATACAGCATCATTATTTAAATTTTTTAAATCCCCATTATAAGACAATCTTGTAACATAACTTGAATAACCTAAATCTATATATTTTTTTAATTTTTTCTTTAATTCAAAATTTATCCATTTACTTTCTTTTGATTTTAAAATATTATTCTTATCAGTTACCCAACCATTAGCCAATACATACACCTCAATTACACCTCTTCCTAGATTCAAACTTGAAATTTCTAAAGGATAATAAGGTTCCTCTGGTTGAAATTCAAATTTTAAAGGTGTGCTAACACCATTTTCTAATTTTTGATATACATCATGTAATTCTTTAGCATAAATATTTAATTGAGTTAAATTAATTTTTTCTAGTTCAGAATCCATAATTTCTTTAACATCTTTTTTAATGTCATCATAGTTCTTATCAGTGGAATTATATTTATTTAACAGGAATTCATAGTCCTCTTTTGAGAAAAAAAGAAATTCCGGCGAAAGATGTTTTCCAATAGTAGTGACCCTTTCTCCCTCAAGGATGTCCATCGTTAATATTTCTAATGCCTTATTGGGAGATAGAAAAAAAGAAGTTTGATATATCCATACAGGAGATATATAATTACTAAAAGATGCGTAGGTTTTACCTGATTTTTTCCTTTCATTTTCTATATTTTCGAAAAAATTTAAAGCTTCCTGATATTTGTTTTTTAAATCAATTTTATTTGCAACAAAATAGAAATTTCCTTTTGCTACATATTTATCTAATATTGGTTTTGCCTCTTCCGGGACTTTATATCCATTGTTGTTAAGCCAGTTTATTAATTCATTGGAATCGGTTGCCCTAAGAATCGTAATGTCATAAATATCAATTTCTTTGGACTCAAGGACTTCAACTTCTCCACTAGTTAATGCACGCCATCCCCAATAATTTCTTTGTTTTTTCTTAAAATAGTCAACTAAATCCTCAAATATAGAAATATTTCCCGCCGTAACTTCTGGTTTTGAAGAAGACTGAATTGGAATTACCCAAGCAAAATTTGAAATATCTTCAGATTTAACTGCTGCAGAAAGAATCATTGTTTCAGTTTGGCCGTTCCATACTATAACTGCTTTTTGGTTAGGCTCATAAAGATGTAAATAAGTATCTGAAAAATGAACACCATCTG
This sequence comes from uncultured archaeon, assembly GCA_964522675.1. Taxonomy (GTDB): domain Archaea; phylum Aenigmatarchaeota; class Aenigmatarchaeia; order QMZP01; family CAZFVX01; genus CAZFVX01. The sequence goes on along the minus strand of CAZFVX010000019.1, from coordinate 7,286 downwards.
CATATACCGGTGAAATCAGCAAAATAAGTGTAAATATAAATGGTAGTAGTTTAATGAAAAAGTCATAATTCATATTTAAAATATAATTAAGTAAATTAAAAGTTTTTCATGTATTAGAAATTTTTAAATAAAATAAAGAAAAAGAAAGCAGAGATTTTATTTTTTCTCTGCGGGTACAACATCTATACAAATTCCCGCTGCTACCGTTCTTCCCATATCTCTAATTGCAAACTTTGCCAATTGTGGAAAATCTGATTGTTTTTCAATGACCAAAGGTTGTGTTGGTACACACTTAATTATTGCTGCATCACCCGTTTTTAACATATCTGGGTTCTCTTGAATAACTTGTCCCGTTTTAGGATCTAATTTTTTAAGAATTTCTGTTATTTTACATGCTACATGTGCTGTGTGGCAGTGGAAAACTGGTGTATAACCTTTTGTAATTACAGTTGGATGTTGCAATACAATAATTTGTGCCGTGAATTCTTTTGCTACTGTTGGTGGAGTTTCTGGGTAACTTACCACATCACCTTTCTTAATATCTTTTTTAGATAAGCCTCTAACATTAAATCCTACATTATCTCCCGGTTCTGCTTGTTCCAATTGCTTGTGATGCATTTCTATTGACTTTACTTCACCCGTTTTATGAGAAGGTTCAAATATTACTGTTTTTCCTGGTTTTAAAATACCTGTCTCCACTCTTCCCACCGGAACTGTTCCAACACCCGTTATGCTGTAGACATCTTGAACGGGTAATCTTAATGGTTTATCTATTGGCTTTTCTGGCGGTACTATTGCTTGATCCATTGCCTCAACTAAAGTTGGTCCCGTCCACCAAGACATTTTATCTGATTTTTTAACTACATTATCTCCTTCCCATGCAGAAACTGGAATAAATGGTATGTTTTCTATTTTAAATCCCGTTGTTTGTAATAATTTTGAAACTTCTTCCTTTACTTTGTTATATGTGCTTTCTTCATAGTTTACTGTATCCATTTTGTTAATTGCTACAACTAACTGGTTGACTCCGAGAACTTTTATTAAATATACATGCTCTTTAGTTTGTTCCTGAACGCCATCTTTTGCTGAAACTACAAGAACTGCTGCATCTGCTTGGGAAGCCCCCGTAATCATGTTTTTAACAAAGTCCCTGTGTCCAGGACAATCGATTATTGTAAAGTAATATTTATCGGATTCAAATTCTCTAAACATCAAATCAATTGTTAATCCCCTTTCTCTTTCTTCTTTTAACCTATCCATTAAGAAAGCAAATTTAAATCCCTTTTCCCATTTTTCTATTGCTTTCTTACCCAAATCCTGGACTTGTCTCTCTAGTTTTCTTAAATCTTCTTCTGTAATTGCCCCCGAATCAAATAAAAGTCTACCGATTAATGTTGATTTTCCATGGTCTACATGACCCGCTGTTATTATATTAATGTGAGGTTTCTTTTCAGCCATTAATTACACCCCCTATTAAAATTCTAATCTTGAACAATTCAATTTTGTTATTTGTTTTTTAACTTATATATATAAAAAGATTATCTATTTAAAGGTTTTTAAGTTTATTAGGGAAACAGATATCCTTAAAAATTAATAATTAAATAAAATAATAGTTAGTGATAAAAATGAAATTTATCTCAGATAATATTCTTGAAATTAAAAGAGAACTATCCGATTTAGATTTGTTTGCTCTTGAATTTATTAAAATATTAAAAAAATACACTAAATATGTAGTTGTGAGTGGTTATGTGTCTATTTTGATTGGAAGAGCACGAGTGAGTGAAGATATAGATATTATAATCCCAAAAATGAACTTTTCTAAATTTTCTTTATTATTAAAAGAGCTTAAAAAAAATGGATTTTATTGTTTAAACGCAGAGAAAAACCAAAAGATTTATGATTATATAAAAAACAATTTTGCAATAAGATTTGCAAAAAATAATAGAGTTATTCCAAATATAGAGTTAAAATTTGCAAAAACGAAAATTGATGATATTGCTCTTGAAAAAACTATAATTGTTAAGTTAGATAAAGAAGAAATTGTTATTTCTAATCTTGAATTACAAATTGCTTTTAAGGAGGTTGTATTAAAATCACCAAAAGATATAGAAGATGCAAGACATATCAGGAATATAGCAAAAGGACATTTAAATGAAAAATTAATAGAGAAATATAAAGTGATGTTAAATGAGTTTTATAGATGAGAACTTAAAAGAAAGATTAAAATTTGTGGATTTGTGGTCAAAATACGTTCTTGAACATGATGATAAAGAATGGTCTAAACAACAAAACATGATAATTAATTCTTGTTTAAGATCTTCAAATATCACAAAAGAGCTTTATTTAAAAATGAAAAAAATCTCTGTTAAAAGCAGAAAATGAAAGATAAGTTCTCTAAGAGAACGAAAAACTTAAATATAAGTTCTCATAAATAACTTATATGAAAGAAATATTAATAATTTTTAATGAATGGTGGGAAACTAATAAAATATCAAAAGAAAAGGCAAAAAAATATAAAAGAAAAATTTTTAAAACGATAAAAGAAACTTTTTTTAATTATAATCAAGTATTAATTTTAACTGGTTTAAGAAGAGTTGGAAAAACAACTATTATTTACCAATTAATAGAAGAACTCCTTAAAAGAGGAATTAACCCCAAGAACATTCTTTATTTTTCATTTGACGAGAGAATAGAAGACCTTGTTAAAATATTAGAGGAATATTCAAAAATAACAAAAGTTGAATGGAAAGAGAAAAAAATTTTTGTATTTTTTGATGAAATCCAAAAATTAAAAAATTGGAGTTCAAAAATAAAAATTCTTTATGATAATTTTCCAAATTTAAAAATTTGTATTTCTGGTTCAGCAAGTCTGATGATAGAAAAAGATGCTATAAAAGATTTAGCTGGAAGATATTTCTCAGAGCATATTTCTCCTCTTACATTGCAGGAATTTGCAGAATTATATTTTGAAAAAAGAATAGAAGATTTTGAATTATACGAAATCAAATTAAAAAGAATATGTGAGGATTATATAAAAAGGCCGTTTCCAGAAATAGTGAAATGGGAAGATAGTACAAAAATTAATCAATATATTAGGGAACTTGTAATAGAAAAAATAGTTAAAGCCGATATTCCCGAAACATTTGAAAATGTAAACGTATCTTTACTCTCAACACTCACTGAAATTTTTATGAAAGATATCGGAATGATTTTAGATATAACTTCTCTTTCTAAAGAACTAGGTGTTCATAAACTAACCCTTTCAAAACACATTAATTTTTTGGAGTTTGGCAATCTCATCACCATTGTAAAAAATTTTAGACCATCTATTAGATCTGAATCAAGAAAACTCAAGAAAATATACCCTTCAAACATTTCTTTATCATTTTGTTTTTATCCAAAAGTAGTTGAGGGAAAAATAATGGAAGCTTTAGTTTGCTCTACACTTAATTTAAATAAATATTGGAGAGAAAGTAGAAGGGAAATAGATTTTTTAAAAATAAATGAGAAAATATTACCTATTGAAGTAAAAGATAAAGATTCTATAAATAAAAAAGATATTAAAATTCTCCTTACTTTTATGAAAAAATATAAATTAAATAAAGGAGTTGTGATACATACGGGAGAAGAAGAAATTCTTAAAATAAATAATAAAAAAATTATTCTTTTTCCAATCCATAAACTTCTCTTTAAATTTAAACTAGATATTTAAAACTCTATTTTTATCTTTTTCCCGTATTTTATTTCTTTGATTTTATGTGCTTCTTTAAGGTCTTTCTCAATCTCTTTAAATGTTTCTGGGATAGTTAAAACTTTTATTTCTGCTTTTAATGAAAGGTTTTTATCTTTCTTTGTTTTCCAAATTTTGCTGTTTAATTCCAAAAGTTCGTTGGTTTTAAATTTAATTTTTCTCTTTTTTTCTTCCTTTGGGAAAGTTTCTTTTTGAATATCCTTTCCAGTTAAATCTTTGTAAATTCTATAAGTTATGAAAGGTATTATTGGCGCTAAGAGTTTTAATAAAGTTTCTAAAACTTTATATAAAGTGTATAAGGCTGAATTTTGTTCTTGTTTTGTAAATTTATTTTCTTGGTTATAAACCCTGTTTTTAACCAATTCTATATAATGAGAAGCAAAAATCTCCCATGTAAAGTGTTTTAATTTTTCTGCGGAAGAATGGAAATCATATTTTTCATAATGTCTCTTTACATATTTAACTAAATTGTTCGTTTCATTTAAAATCCAATTATCTAATTCCGTTAACTCTTTTGGTTTTTCTGATTTTTTAAATTGGGAAATAAATCTTGAAATGTTCCATAATTTAGTTAAGAACTTTCCCGAACCTTCTATTCTTTCAAACGAACACCTTAAATCTGATTTTGTTATGTCCCCCTCTTCTGCACACCAAAATCTGAACGGCTCTGCACCAAATTTTTCTATAACCTCTAATGGATCGATAACATTTCCTAATGACTTGCTCATTTTAATGCCTTTCTCATCTAAGATATAATAATTAATCCAAGCATCTCTGAATGCTGATTTTCCCGTTAATTGGTAACACCTAAGTAAAGTATAATATAACCAAGTTCTAATAATTTCTCTTCCTTGTGGCCTTAAAGTGCAAGGGAACGCTTTTTTAAAGAATTTTGGGTTTTTTGAATATTTCAAAATATACAAAGGTGATATTGAGGAATCAAACCACGTATCAAAAACTCTTGTTTCTCCTTTAAAATCTTTTCCACCGCATTTTGGACATTTCTCTATTGGTGGTTGCTCCTTCCAAGGCTGATAATATTTACCCTTGGGGGGAACAATTGTTTCTCCACACTCTTTACAATACCATAAAGGAATTTCGGTAGCATAAACCCTCCTTCTAGATATTGCCCAGTCCATTGAGATCGTGTTAATCCAATCTAAAAGAATTTGCCTGCTTTTTGGGGCATAAAAATTAATTTTATGAGCAATTTTTTTAATTTCTTTTTTAAATTCCATTTGTTTTAAATAATATTCCGGCATTGCTATAAATTCTACCGGGGTTTTTGACCTTTCACATATTGGTGTTCTATGAACAATTTTTTCTTGTTTAACAAGAAGCCTTTCTATTTTTAATTGGTCGAGAATTTCTTTTCTCGCTTCTTCAATTGTTAGGCCCTCTAAAAATTCGCCAGCATTTTTATTCATTCTTCCATTTGCATCTATTGCTATCACTGGTTTAAGGTTCATCTCTCTAAAAAACCTTATATCTGTGTAATCCCCGAAAGAACACATCATGGCTAACCCCGTTCCCGACTCTGGTTTTGCATAAGGATGTGCTTTTATTGGAACTTCCTTGTTATATATCGGGACTATTGCAGTTTTACCATCTAAATCCTTATATCTCTCATCTTCTGGATTAAAAATAACCATTGCACAAGTGCAAAGTAGTTCGGGTCTTGTTGTTGCTATTATAATTTCTTTTCCCGTTTCTTTAACCTTAAATTTAATATAATTAAACCAAGTTTCAAATAATCTATATTCTATTTCTGAATCTGCTATAGTTGTCCTACAACTTAAGCAATAATTATTAACTCTTTTATCTTCGTAAATTAAACCTTTATTCCACAAATCAATAAATGTTTCTTGAGTTAGTTTTCTATATTCCTCCGAATCAGTAAAATAAGCATCTCCTATATTTTCTCCAAAATCCCATGAATTAAAACTAATCCCAAGTTTGAAAAATGTTTCTATTGAGGCTGAACTAGATTCTTCTAATATTTTTTTACAATACTCAATAAATTTTTCTCTTGAAACATCATGAATTGAAACATTAAACTTTTTTTCTGCCGCAACTTCTATTGGTAAACCATTTCTATCCAAACCCAAGGGAAATAAAACCTCAAATCCACACATCCTCTTAAACCTAGCAAACATATCCATTAAAGTATATGTTGTGGCATGCCCCATATGGATGGGAGCATTAACATAAGGAGGAGGTGTATCAATAGAAAAAATTGGCTTTTTAGTATTGGGATTGAATTTATACTCCTTTAATTTTTTCCACTTGTTCCTAATTGGCTCTTCAAATTCCTTTTTCCATCTTTTACCTTTTATTTTTGGTTCCATAACAAACCCATCTTTAAATTATAATTTAAACTTGTATAAATATTTCTAAAACTTAATTTAAAAATTTCAGAAAAAGTTTCATTTTCACTTGAATACGGGAAATTCACCCATAAACCTCACTGTTTTTTATTTGGAAACTAAGATTTAAATAATTTTCTATAAAAGATTAAAAATGATTTTATTTATGCGCGATATATTAAAAGTATGAAACATGATTTAGAAATAATAATTTTAATAGTTCTTTTTTTCTTATTAATTCAAATTTTTGGGTTAGTTACAATTAGTAATAGTTTGATTATAGAAAAAACCGAAAAAGGAAATATTGTAGAATATTCAGAAACTGTTTTGGGACCACCCCTGGGAATTAGAGACTTTAGTTCATTTGTTTACATCCTTTCTGCCGTTTTAATTGGAAGTCTTATAGTTTATTTAATTATTAAATATAAAATAATTAAAATATGGAAGTTTATTTACTTTTTTGCTATTTGGCTTACAGGTTTGATCACTTTAAATGTTTTTCTTAACTTTACACTCGCTTTAATAATAAGTTCTACTATTGTTCTTTTTGAAATATTTAGATCAAATGTTTTTATCCACAACTTAAAGGAATTGCTTATATATCCCGGGATCGCTGTTTTATTTACACCCATTTTTAATGTTTTTTGGATAACCCTTTTAATGATCGCAATTTCTATTTATGATATTTATGCCGTTTGGAAATCAAAACACATGGTAAAATTTGCAAAATTCATGATAAATACAAACGCGTTTAGTGGCTTCATGATACCTTATTTACCCAAAACTAAAAAACAAAAATCCTTTAAAACAAAAGAAACGAAACCCGCACAAAAACCCAAAGAAAGATTTGCTGTACTTGGCGGAGGAGATATCGCTTTCACTCTTTTATTTTCTGGCGTTACAATGAGTTGGTTAATAAGCTTTAAGCAATTAACTCGAACAACTGCTTTTTTACAGGTATTAATTATACCAATAATTACTTCAATTATTTTATTTATATTATTAGCAAAGGGTCAAGAAGATAAATTTTATCCAGCAATGCCATTTTTAACTCTTGGATGCATGATTGGATTTTTAATTTTAGCTTTGATAAACTAAAAGCGATAAGAGCAAGGATGGAACGAAAGATTTAATAATAATTAAAGGTAAATAAATAATATGTTAGATAT
>CAZFVX010000018.1:0-13012 GCA_964522675.1 uncultured archaeon | reverse complement strand
TAGAAAACATTGGTTCAACAAATATAACAAGAATTTGGCTAAACACAACATACCCGGGCACATTAGGAAACGCATCAACAAGACCATTTGGTAAGGGTTTAAAGGGAGAATACGATGCAGGAAACTTTGTAGTAATTTCGCAGGAAAATGCAAATCAGTACTTCTTTGTAAACAGAGTAGAATACAATGAAACAAGGTCATTAATATATATACAATTAGACCCTGGAGATACATGGTACTATGGAAGAATAAGAAATGCAAGCAATGAATTCTTCTGGGTAGTTAATGCTACTTCAGGAAACTGCAGTCAAACAGGAACTGAGTTTAGATTAGGTAATTTAACTCACACGAGAACACAAACTGGTACTGTAGATTTCAGGAGTACAAACAAATGTGGACAAGCTGGTGCTGGTAATGATTGTTGGGTTAGATATACATTAACTTACGATGCTACATCAGGATGGGGAGTAGCAAATATAACACTATATGATGTGAATGGAAATCCAGAAAAATATTGCTTGGCTGTTCATGAAAACTGTGATACAATAATGATTTCACACTGGAACAAAGATGCTCCAGGAGCAAATTTATGTGATCAGCAACATTTAGATAATTTCTGGAATGTTTCGGGAGGAGACCCATTATATCCAGGAAATTCTACAGTAGCAGATATACAAGTAAGAATTCCTTATGGTGTGGCTTCAGGACAAGTAAAAACAGGTTACATAAGAGTATGGGCAGAAACAGCTGATAATCCTTAACCAATAATTTTCTTTTATTAACTTTAATTTTTACTTTTTTTTAATTTAAAAATTATTTTCTAAATGATTTGTGCCATTAATTAAATGTATTTTAGCTTTTCCTAAATCTTCAATTTCTAAAATATTTATGCATGCATTATTTTGATTTATAGTATTAAAAATATCTTCAATTGGTTTTGATAATAAAATACTAAATATTATTTTGTTAACTCCCCCATGACCAACTATTAAAATTGTTTTATTTTTATAATTTTCAATTAAATTTTTTAAAAAACTAAAAATTCTTTCTTTTACTTCTTCTAAACTTTCCCCTCCTTCTGGTTTATACAAACTGTGAGGTAAACCACTTTTTTCTCTATCTTCATCAAATTCCTCTAAAGGTTTTCCTTCAAAAATCCCTCTACACCTTTCTCTTAGTTCTTTTACATAAAAAACAGGAACTTCGTGATATTTTATAATCTCTTTTGTTGTGTCCTTTGCTCTTTTCAAATCACTTGAAAATATAAGATCAATTTTTTCATTTTTTAATCTTTGTGCTAATTTTTTGGATTGTTCAATTCCCGTTTCAGACAATTCTCCATATTTATGACCCTGGGAAATGCCCAAAACATTTTCTTTTGTTTCTCCGTGTCTAACAACTATTAATCTCATAGGTTTATATAATAGAAAATTTATTTAAGTTTTTAAGTTCTTTACCATATAAGGACCTTCTAGTTTATAACCAAGTTTTCTATAATATTCTCTAACACCAATTCCAGAAATAATTACGATTTTATCATAATTGTTTTCTTTAGAAATTCTTTCGGCTTCTTTTAAAAGCTTTTTACCATAGCCCTTGTGCTGAAAAAATTTTGATTTTTCTTTAAAACCAATTTCAGGCCCGTAAACATGCAATTCTCTTACTAAACTTGAGTTTTTAATTTCTGGTCTAAAAGGTTTATAAGGAAATCTTAATCTAAGTAAACCAATTAAAATTTCATTTTCTTTATCCTCGAAACTTAAGAAAATTTCTTTTCCATTTGAGGCCTTATATTGGGTTTCTAACAGTTCAACCGCTTTTAAATTTATTTTCTTATTTTCCCTTAAAGCATGCCCAACTTCCCTACATCTTATACAACTACATTTTAAACCTAAATCTTTCATTCTTTCTTTCACAACATCTCTTAAATGTGGAATTTTACAACCCGCCCGAACATATTCTATTGGCGTGTCTCTCATTACTTTCATTATTCTAACCCATTTGGGAGTTATGGATTTCATTTTTACCAATAAGTTTATTAATTCCTCATCTTTGTATGGTTTAAACAATCCTTTTTCATAGATTTTCAATAATTCTGTTCCATAACAAACTTGGGTTGGATAAATCTTAACCCCATCAGGCCTAAAGTTTTGATCTTCAAAAAGTTTTTTCCACGTTTTAAAATCTTTTTCTGGATTTGAACCAGGTAAATTTGGCATTGTATGATAAATTACTTTAAAACCAGAATCCTTTAGTAATTGAGTTGCTTTAATAACATCTTTAACTTTATGACCTCTTTTAATAAATTCATAAATTTTATCATCTAAAGTTTGAACTCCCAATTCAACTCTTGTTGTTCCATAAGAAAGCATGTTATTTATTTCATTTTCTCCGCACACGTCTGGTCTTGTTTCTATGCACAAACCAACACATCTTCTTTCTGCATTCTCATTTAATTTTTGAGCATCTTCCAAAGATTTTGCTTTTATCCCATTTAAACCATCAAAACAACCTTTAATAAATCTTTTTTGATATTCCAAATCTGTAGAAAGAAAAGTTCCACCCATAACTATTATTTCATTTTTTTCTGTTTTATGACCCATTTCACTTAAAACTCTTAACCTTCCTTTAACTTGTTTCTCGGGATCATAATTACAAGCTTCGGCCCTTAAAACAACAGGACTTTTAGGAACATAACTTTGAGGCATATTAATTCTTATTCCACCGGGGCAATAAATACAAGGTTCCTTTTTTGGACATTTGTGTGGTTTTGTCATAACAGAAACTATAGTTATTCCCGATATTGTTCTAACTCTTTTCTTAACTTTTTTTCTCATAAAAAATCCCTTTTTATAAAAATGAGAGCAAAAATAAAAATATGAATATAAGAAGGGTTTACGATAACATAGCAGAAGGATTTTATCATTTAAGACAAAGACCAATAATATCAGAAATTTATGAATTCGCAAAAAAATGGAAACCGGGTTTGCTTTTGGATATAGGTTCAGGTATTGGTTCTGACTCTTTACCTTTTGCTAAAAACGGATTTGATTGCGTTTGCTTAGATATTTCTGGAAAAATGTTAAAATTAGCAAAGAAATTTGAGGAAAAGAAAAGGGTTAAATTCATTTTAATTGAAGGTGATTGTGTTCAATTACCATTTAAATCAAATTCTTTTAACTATATAATATCAATTTCTTGTTTTCATCACTTAGAAAAAAATCATTTACAAGCCTTTAAAGAAGTTAAAAGAGTTTTAAAACCAAATGGCATTGGTTTAATTACTGTTTGGAATAAAGAACAAGAAAGATTTAAAGAAAAACCAAAAGAATTAAAAATTCCCTGGACGCATAAAGGCAAAAAGTTTTATAGATACTATTATTTATTCACAAAAGATGAATTTCAAATCTTAGCGAAAAAATCGGGCCTAAAAATCATAAAAACTTTTTCTAATAAAAATATTTGCTTGTTAGTAAAAAAGAGTGGATAAATTAATTTATTCTACCTTCACCCAAAAATTATAATATGGAAAAAATTATTGAGGGTTTAGTTTTTAGACCTAAGGAAGCAGTAACTACTTTTTTTGATGATAGAAACAGGGTTATTGTTTATGGAATTACTGGTTACTCTTACATTCAAAAGGAATTTGTAAAAGCATCTGGGCCTATTGCTTATGATATAATTAAAAACGCCGTAAAAAAATCTGCAAAATTATTTATTTCTGAAATATTTTCTAAAAAAGAAAAAAGTGTTTGGGAATTCATAAGAATTCTTAATAAAATGGGTATAGGAAAAGTTGAAGTTGTGGAGTTAAATGATAATGGAGAGGGTTATTTAAAACTTGAAAATAGTTTTATAGGTGAATATTACAGGGGACAAAGTGATAGAGCGGTTTGTGATTATGTTATAGGATTATTGGAAGGTGGTTTAGAAGTTATTTTTGAAAGACCATTCCTTTGTAAGGAAATTTATTGTGTTGGAAAAGGTGATAGTTTTTGTGAATTTGAAACAAGAATAAGTAAAGGAAAAGTTGAAAAGATTGATTTAAAAGGTATAAAAGAGTATAAAGGAGAAAAAACAAATAAATGGGATTTACTTGAATTTGATTCAGAAGAAGGAACAGTTTGGGAAGGTCCAAACAGGGCAGCTATTTTTAATTCATCCTGTATTGCCATGATACAACAAGAGATGGAAAAAATAACAGGTCCTGCTGCTTATACAATTATAAAAAATGGTAATAAAGTAGCAACAAATATATTTGTAAAACAACTTATACCAACATTTCTTGGTATTAATAAACTTATTACATCTTTTATGAAGAAAAAATTAGTTGAAGAATTACTAAAAGTTCCAAATTATCAAGGAACCATACATTTGGTTATAGAAGAAGCCGATTATAAAAAGCCTTACTTCAAATTTAGGGGTTACAATTCATTTTTAGCGGAGAATTATAAAAATAAAACAAACAGACCTGTATGCGATTTTATCTCTGGTATGATAGAAGGTGCTGCTGAAATAATTTACCCCGGAAAACATATTATTTGTGTAGAAAATAAATGTATAGCTACTGGAGATAATTACTGTGAATTTGAGGTCAAATCTTCGTTTTAACCGAATAAACTTGATAATCCCGCTGCCGCTTCTTCTGCCTTTTTCTCCTCCTCTTTCTCCTCCTCTTTTTTCTCCTCTTCCTTCTTTTCTTCTGTTGGTGCTGGTGCTGCTACGGGCACTGTTGTTGATTGTTTTATTGCTTCATCTATATTTACTCCCTCTAAACTTGAAACTAAAGCTTTTACTTTAGCAACATCTGGTTTTATTCCCGCCGCCTCTAAAATTGCTGTTATGGCCGCATCATTTATTTCCTTTCCCGCCGAATGTAAAAGCAAAGCCGCATATACATATTCCATCATTATCCCTCCTTTATTTTAGTTTTTAAAATATTTGCTTGTGAATATGCTTTTTGTAATAATATTTTAATTGTATCTTTTGTAACTATATCTGCCGAGGAAGCCAAATTTAAAGCTTCCATATATGCTTTTGAAATTAAAATTGGTATTGTTTCTTTTGTATAATAACCAATATTTAAAGATAAATTAAACGCTTGAACATGAGCTAATTCTAATTTATTTATATATTCTTCTTTAGGTATGAATAAAACATCTTTTGTAAAAATTATTCCATTATTCCAAACAGCTAATAAATTTAATTTAAGTTCTATGGGCTCAATTCCTAATTTATTTAATATATCAGCTAATTCCTTACTTGCTGTATCACCTTCCTTTGCCACCACGGTATCTTTTTTAACTACAATTTTATTTTCTTGTATGCTTGCTGGGATTTTCATTTTTTGCAACTCTCCAATAACAGGACCAGGTGGTAAGGACGTTGGACCTTCGGGAATAACTATATCTTTTGGGAATACATCACCTTCTTTAACTTTTGTAAATGTTTTTGATTCTTCTATTATTTTTCCAAGTTTAAATGGATCAATTTCACTAAATAGTAAAGCCGCTTCTCCTTGAACATATTTTTCTAATTCTTCTAAACCTTCTTTTTTTACTTCTTTTAATGCTAATTTTATAATTCTTTTCTTAACCATCTTAATTTTTGCTTTCCCTCTTAGTTTCTCTCTGATTTCTTGTAGTTGTCTTGCGGGGAATTTAAATAAATCTAAAACTCCAACAACTGGATATTTCTCAATTTCTTCTTTAATTTCCTTTAATAATTGCTTTTTCTTTTCAGATACCATTTATTCCACCTTTATAGCGGGACCCATTGTTAATTTTATAAATATCGATTTTATATTAAGTTCTTTTTTAGGTAACAATTCTTTAATAAAATTATAAATTGCTTCAGCGTTTTTCGCTACTTTTTCTTCCTCCTGTTTTTCTGTTCCAACGGGAACTTGTATCACGGGAGTTGTTTTAACTCTTATTCTTACACTTTTTTTTGCGTTTTCAACAAAAATTTGAAGTTTTGCGTTAGGCGGGATTGGTTTTGGCATTTTCCCTCTTGGCGCTAGTATGGGACCTAAATTTTTACCAACCAAAGGCATTAAAGAAGCCTCCGCTAAAAACCAATCATACTCGTTTGCAATTTTTTTAGCTTCTTTTTTATTCTCTCCCAACTTCTCTAATTTTGCTTTATCAATTACAAGATCAACCAATTTCTTATCTTCCGGTGTTGCTGAATTAGAAATTAAGACAACTTTTTGTTCTTTACCTCTACCTTCAGGAAGAATAAACTCCTTATTTATTCTGTTTTCGGGTTTTTTTAAGTCTAAACCCTTTAAATTAATAACTAAATCAAAAGTTTGATTAAATTTTCTGGGCTTTGCTTTCTCTTTCGCTTGTTTAATTGCTTTTAAAAAATCCATTTCTAACCCTCCTGCCAAAGCAGTACTTCGGGATTAATTTTTAATTTTTATATAGAAAGATTTAAATACTTTAAATTTTTTAAAACAAAAATAAAATTATGAGTATAAATAGAGAAACAGTAGAAACCATAGCTCCTTTAATTTTCCAAGTTCTTACCTATCACCATCCAACTAAAGAGCCTTTTAAATTTCCTGAAAATTCTAAAATAAGAGAATTAGTTAAAGAAAGTTATACATATGGAGTAAATAATATAGAAGGTCTTGTGGAATTGGAACTGGAACTTAGAAGAATTGTTCCAAAAAGAGGGAAACCTCTTTCAAAAAAATTATTTAATTGGGTACACACAAAAAATTATAGTCCTAATGCAAAACAAGTTTTAGATGAAATTTATAATGTTGTTTCAAAAATGCCAAAAATGTTTCCTGCTTTATATGATGTATTAAAAGGATGTGGATATAGTTTTAAAAAGGTTCCAAAAGCATAATTTTTTATTTTCTTTTCCTTCTTATTTTAATTTTTCTTTCCTCTTCTGGGCTTTCTTTCATTTTTTCAAGGTTATCTTTCAAATCTTTGATTTCAGCCACTAAGGCCCTTGATATATCATTTAGTTTATTTTCCACATCTAATATTTTTTTGGTGAGTTCTCTATATTTCGATTCTAAATCATTTTCTAGTTTTATTCCTTTATTTTCTAAACGATAAAATCTGTGTTCGGATACATTTCTAAATTTTCTAATAAATTCATATTCTTTTTGCGTCCACTGAGAAATATAATTTAATAATTTTTTCATTTTTTCTTGCTCTCTGCTTATTTTTTTATCACTAAATTCCTCACCAAGTTTCTCAATACCAATCGCTATAATAACCAAACCAATTAATACCTCTAAAGAAAAGTTTCCCAGCGAATAAACTATTATTCCCCCTCCCAAAACAATAAAAAATACCCAAAAAAACTTATTCCAATTATTCATACTACTATTTAAAAGTAAAAACTTTTAAACTTATTGGTAAAATCCTATTTTTTCTTTTCTTCCGCTTTTTCTGGCTTCTCTTCCTCTTTCTTCTCAGCTTCTCTTAGTTTTTTAATTTCCTCTTCTGTTAAAGGACCTTTTCCTATTGTTACCCCCATGCTTTTACATGTCCCTATAACTTGGTTTACATAAGAATCAGAATCAGAACCAAATTTCATTTTTGCAATTTTTTTAACTTGCTCTAAACTTAAATCTCCACATCTTAATTCATTTGGTTTTGGAGAACCTTTTTTTAAATTTAATTCCTTTTTTATTAAAGCCGAAACACTTGGGGTTCCAACCTCAATTTTAAACTCTTTTGTGGCGGGATTAACTATAATTTTTACAGGAACTTCCATACCTTCCAATTCCTTTGTTTTTTCATTAATTTCCTGAATAATTGAACCAATATTAACTCCCAAAGGTCCTAAGGCTGGGCCTAATGGCGGACCTGCTGAAGCTTTTCCGGCATTTACAATTGCCTTAACTATTTTTTCTGTCATTTTTATTCCTCTTTTGATGCTTCCTCTCTTTTTATAATTTTTATAAATTCTATTGAAACCGTGACTGGTATGGGAACAGCGGCCTCTAATAATTCTATTGTAACTTCATCTTTTGTCTTATCAATTCTTTTTATCCTTCCCTTTTCGCCTTTAAACGGACCACCAATTATTTCAACAATATCATTTTCCTCTATTTTTATCCTCTCTTTTTTAGGTTCCAAGAAATGTTGAATCTCTTCTAATTTAATTGGTTTTTCAATTAAACCCCTTACATGCATAACTCCTTTTATTGCCTTATGTATATCCGCTAAACCACCTTCTATAAAAATATAACCCTTTAATTCTCCTGGATGCAATAGAACTTTCACATTTAAACCTTCTGACCTTATTTTTGTTGCTAAAATATCTGCTACAATTTCCTCTCTTCCCGAAGTTGTTCTTATTGTGTATATCATATAATCACTAAATTTTTAGTAAAACGAAGATTAAAAAAATTATAAATCCTATGAAGCCTATTAAAAGCAATCCTAATAAACAAATTTTCGAGGAAGATAAAATCTCATCCTTATCGGGTTTTTTGGTTATTTGCATTATCCTCTTATATTGACTTATCCATTTTTTAAATTTAAATTTTATATCCATTTTAATCTTTCCTCTATTTAATAATTTATCAAAATATTTAATGATAAAAATATATATTTAAATTTGTTTCTCATTTCTAAAAATTTTATTAAAAATTTAAATTAAATATTTAAATATATGTACGTTAATCATACATATATGTACAAAAATTATACACTTTTAAGTATGCCGGAAGAAAAGATTTTAAATTTATTTTTAGATTTTAAAAAGCATTATTTTGCTGAGATCACTAAAAAAACAAAACTTACAAGGCCGAGAACATTAAGAGTTTTGAAAAAATTTTTAAAATTTGGTATTCTTAAAACAGAAAAAGAAGCAAATATTAAATATTATTTTTTAAATAAAACGCCTTTAGTATACTCTATTTTAAGTGCAGTTGAATATAATAGGACAATTAATTTTTTAAAAGAAAATAAACTTGTAGAAAGAACTTTAAAAATGTTTAATGAAAAATATAAAAATTATTTAATTATGTTAATTTTTGGTTCTTATGTAAAAGGATATGCCACTAAGGCGTCTGATGTTGATTTATTGTTAATTAAAGAGAAGTTCTCAAAAAATGAAATAAAAAAAATTGAAAATTTAACTGAAATAATTAATGGAAGAACAGGATTAAAAATAAACCCATATTTAATGAAAATAGAAGAATTTAAACAAAAAAAAGATTTTACCCAAGAAGTTATAGAAAATCATATTATTTTAGAAGGAGCAGAGTTATTCTTAAGATTGGTATTTGAATGAAATTAAGAAAATGGCAAACTTGGTTGATAAATAAAAATGAATTAGAAAAAGACTTTAAAGAATATATTGAAAATAATATAATTAGAAAAATTACTCCAAATCCAAGACTTGTTAAATTTCATATTAATAAAGCATTTCATAACCTTGATTTTGCAAATTTTACTTTAATTAACCAAGATAAAATAAATAAAAGAATAACTAATGAAACTTATTTTGATTGGGTTATTATAATTTCTTATTATGCTATGTATCATTCAGCATTGGCCTTATTATATAAGCTTGGTTATAAAACTTCTACTCATTTAGCAACAATTTGTGTGCTTTGTAAAAAATGTTTAGGAAAAATTTTAGAAAAACAAGATATAGAAAAATTTTCAAAAATTCTTGAATTAGACGAAGAAGAAATAAAAGCAATTGGTAAAGTAAAAGAAAGAAGAGAAAAAGCAAGTTATTCTGGTAGTATTTCTTTTGAAAAGCATCTTGCTGAAATAACTATCGAAGATGCAAGAAAATTTATTAATAAAGCTGCAAGTATATTAGAAGAATAATTAAATTAAAATAAAAAAGAAAGTTTATTGTATGAAGTCAATTCCAAGCACTTTTTCTATTTCCTTTTTCCTTTCTACACTAAATGGTTTTTCTGGGCCAAATATTTGTGGTGATTGGATACCCGTAACTATTAGCATTGCTCTTATTGTGTCTCCTAATTCTTTATCTATTTG
This sequence comes from uncultured archaeon, assembly GCA_964522675.1. Classification (GTDB taxonomy): domain Archaea; phylum Aenigmatarchaeota; class Aenigmatarchaeia; order QMZP01; family CAZFVX01; genus CAZFVX01. The sequence goes on along the minus strand of CAZFVX010000018.1, from coordinate 3,017 downwards.
TGCACCCCAAATAATTTTTGCATTGGGATTTATTTTTGAACTCACACCTTCTACTATTTGTTGACACTCTTTAATTGTTATATCTGGACCGCCTGAAACATTTATTAATGCGCCCGTGGCTCCCGTTATGTCAACATCTAATAAAGGATTTACTAATGATTTTTCTACTGCTTCCAAGGCTCTGTTTTCTGTATCTGATTCACCCATACCAATCATTGCTAATCCACCAGAACCCATTACTGATCTTACATCGGCAAAATCTAAGTTCACTAAACCAGGTTTTGTTATTAGTTCTGCTATTCCCTTTACAGAATTTACTAAAATCTCATCTGCAACCTTAAATGCTGTAGTTATTGAAACGTCGGGAACAATTTCTAAAAGTTTATCATTAGGTATTACAATTAATGTATCTACAACTGTTTCTAAGTTTTCTAAACCATCTTGTGCATTTTTACTTCTTTGTAATCCTTCCATTGTAAAAGGCAAAGTTACAACACCAACTGTTAATGCCCCAAGTTTTTTTGCAATATCAGCAATAATTGGAGATGCTCCCGTTCCCGTACCTCCCCCAAGACCACAAGTAACAAAGATCATATCTGCTCCTTCTAAAACATCCTTTATTTCATCTTTGGATTCCTTTGCTGCTTCACTTCCCACTGTTGGGTCCGCTCCTGCCCCTAAACCGCCAGTGGTTTCCCTTCCAATTAAAACTTTTTTATCTGCTTCCGTGTATAATAAATCTTGTGCATCTGTATTCATTGCAATAGTTTCTGCACCAACTATACCTATTTGCATCATTCTAGAAATTGTATTTCCACCTGCTCCACCTACCCCAACAACTTTAATCACTGCTTTTCTTGCTTCAAGAATTTTTCTTAATTCTTCATCAATTTCATGTTCCTTTTTACCTTTTCCTTCTTTTTCTAAAACACCTTCTTTTATTGCCATTGCCATAAAACCCCCCTTAAAAACAATTAAGAATTTTTCCTTAAGTAGAATATGAAAGTAAAATATTTAAGCATTTGTTTTTTCACATTTTTAAATTTAACATTCAAGTGAAGAAAAAGTTAAAACTTCACGCCTTATGAAATTACTGTGAAGTTATTTCCTCCTTCTCATATATTTACTCTGACCTTCCCAAATAATGTAAATGCTAGTTAATATCCACGCTGTTGGAATAGAATATAATAAGGCGTCCATTAAGAAAAATTGAAATTCTAAATGAGAGGTTTTTGGAACAACTTTAATTATGAAATGTTCTGGAAATGTGATTGCCAAGAGATAAACAAAGAAAAAACCAATCGTCATTAACAAAAATCCAAAAAACATCATACTTAAACCCAAAGATTTTTTAGGAAAAAAATAAGAAATAAATAAAAGCAAGATAAGAAAAGGAACAACAATAATTAATATTATCCCAATCATTATGGGAAATATAAGAGATAAAAAAATAGTTATCATATTTATTAATTTATTTCTTTACCTAAAATTTTTTTCCAAATTTATATTTCACTTATAAGTTGATCTGCCATTATATAAGAAGTTAGTGTCATATTTCCTATGAATGGTTGCGTGTTTCTTCTTAAACCTATTTCTCCTCCCGTATAAAATCCGATGGTTGGCGCCTTAACGACCTTCCTAAAATTTCTAATCTCTTCAACTACTTTTTCTTTAAGCATTAAATGTCTCTGTCCACAACTAAATAAAAATGCTGCACCAACATTTTTTGGATTCCTTGCATAATTTAAAGCATCTTTTGCTGTTTCTTTTCCGGCATTTACTATACTTTTTTCAGAACCCTCTAATAAACTAAGCACAGAACCTTCAGTTAATTTAGAAACAAAAAACACGGGATCCTCTTTAATCATTTCTCCTAATTTAAATTTAAATAATTTAAAAAGATGGAAAATAGCACTTTTGGGAACACTTAGCATACTTAATGGTTTAGTGGGATGATTGCACCAATAATTCCCCTCAATATCTGGTGTGGCAACCATATATTTTTTCTTAACGGCATAAAGGATTGAAAGTGATTTTTTCCAATCTTCTTCGTTAATTTCAAACCATTCCATTAAAACTTCTTTTGCAGGTCTGCCATCTAATTGAAAAAGAAAATTCCTATAAGCTTTAGTTATTATTCCCGCTTTTCCCGTGGGCTTAAATCCATGTGCTACTCCAAATCCATTAACCAAATCTGTAGAGAACGCACAACATCCAAATGAATTCTTATAAACTTCTTTGTTTATAAAAAGATAAGATCTTTTGTAAGCTTTATTTCCAGTTGTTTCATCCATTAAAACACCGCCAACAATTGGAACAGACCTTCCCACAGCAGATTTTGCACCATCTAAACTCATATCAGTAGCTAAATCAGAATAATTTTGACCATTAATTTTTTCTCCATAAACCGCAGGTAAAATTAATAAAGAATATGGTTCTAATCTAAGTATTTTTGATAATGGTCTTTTCATTTGGGCTAAATATCTTATCTCGGGCCTTTCTTTTATAGAATCAAAAGCTTCTCTTGTAGCTTTTTCGGCTTCTTTAAAGGGATTCTTTGCAAAATTTTCACCTTTTCCTAACCCAACCCTTATGTGAGAAGAAGATAAAGCCATTACAGCAACGCCCTTAGTTAAAAGATTATCATCTGCTATTACAGAATCACCAGTTCCACCTATTAATTTCACTTCTTTATTAAAAAGATTAGAACTTCTAAGGCCATGGAAAATACCCTCCAGTAATCTTTTGAATTTTCCTTCATAATGAATGGTAGAAAACACAACAAGAAGATTTGGAGTTTTCTTGTTACTTAGTGCATTTTTTACAGCTTCAATTCCAGCTTTATATGCATTTTTATTTTCACTCCACCCAACACCCGAATCAATAAATTCCATAATATAATTTAAATTCATTTACTTAAAAAATTTTTAATTAGTTTAGTCATTACTATTTAGATAGTATATTAATTAATTAATTTTATTAAACTTAGAAAGAATTTTTTATCATGTATAAAAGTA
>CAZFVX010000017.1:6317-13238 GCA_964522675.1 uncultured archaeon | reverse complement strand
TTGGTATAAATTCCTTTATTTTTGGAAGAGAATAAAGAAACAAAGGATTAAAAGGCCTCCCAGGACCTAATTTTCTCATACACCATCTCCATCTCTTACCCCGCATATTATTTATTTGAAACCGAAAGATTTAAATATTTGCATATGCAAATAATTATTGTGTGTAAATGCACAAAATATTATTAAAAATAAATGGAGGTGGTGAGGATGCCAAGGGGAGATGGAACAGGTCCTATGGGTTTAGGTCCCATGACTGGAAGGGGTATGGGATATTGCGCGGGATACCCTGTACCGGGATTTATGAATCCGGTTCCTGGATTTGGGTTTTGGAGATATAGGCAAATTGGTTTTAGAAGACCACCGGGAATGGGCGGTAGAGGAAGAGGATATATGAACATGTTTTATGCAACGGGTTTACCTGGTTGGGCAAGATTAGGATGGACATATCCCAGAGTAATTCAACCAGTACAACGATTTCCAATACAACCTATAATATCAAAAGAACAAGAGATACAATTATTAGAACAAGAAATAAATGCTTTAGAGGAAGAGAAAAAAAGTTTAGAACAAGAATTAGAATCAATTAGACAAAGGCTTAATGAATTAAGAAAATAAATAAAATAATTAAATTTAAGAAGGAAAGTATGGAGAAAAAGATTATTGATAATTTAAAGAAAATTAAACATAAGATTATAGTATTAAGCGGTAAAGGTGGGGTTGGAAAAAGTACAATATCCACAAATCTTGCACTTACCTTATCCGAAAAAGGATACAGCGTCGGATTACTTGATAGCGATATTCATGGGCCAAGCATTCCTAAAATTTTAGGTATCGAAGGTAAGAAAGTTAAAGTATCTAAAACAGGTATAAACCCAGTTTTTGTATCACCAAAATTAAAAGTTATGTCTATAGGTTTTCTTCTCTCAGATAAAGATTTACCGGTTATATGGCGTGGACCTTTGAAAATGAGTGTTATTAAACAATTTTTAGAAGATGTTAATTGGGGAAATTTAGATTATTTAATTATTGACTTACCTCCTGGTACTGGTGATGAACCTTTAAGCATAACACAATTTATCCCGAAAATTGATGGTGCAATAATTGTAACAACGCCTCAAGATGTCGCATTATTAAGTGTTCGAAAATCTATTAATTTCGTTAAAGAAATGAATATACCAGTTATTGGAATTATTGAAAACATGAGTGGCTTTAAATGTCCACATTGCGGCAAAAATATCGATATTTTTAAAACGGGTGGAGGTTTCAAGGCATCCATAGATTTTAATATTCCATTCCTTGGTAAAATCCCCATAGACCCAGAAATAGTGAAAGTCAGTGATTCTGGAGAACCTTTCATTAAAAACAAAAAATTAAATACAGTTAATAAATTTGTAAAAATTGTAGAAAATATTGAGAAAATAATAAAAGAAAGAGGGAATTAAATGCAAAATAGACGGAGAAAAAGACAAAGAAATATCTTTTATCCAACTTATATTGCACGATCATTGATTACGGGGCATGGAATTGAATTATATGAGGGCAAAATTCAAAAAATCTACAAATTGTTGCCACATTTAAATTGCGGAAGATGTGGTTATCCAACTTGCGTGGAGTGTGCGGAGGCAATAGTGGATGGAAAAATTCCTGAAAATGCTTGTGCAATAGTTGGCGAAAAAATAAAAGATTATGTTAAAGAAATTTTATCTGATGGGAGGTGAAAAAATGCAAAGAGGTTTTGGTAGAGGGAGGGGACCCTTTGCTGCGGGCCCTGGAGGAGAATGTATATGCACAAATCCAGAATGCAAACATACAGTTCCACATCAAGCGGGAGTTCCTTGTTATAGTATGAAATGTCCCAAATGCGGAAGTCCCATGATAAGGAAGAGATGATGGAAAAGGAAAAAATAAAACTTAAAGAAGGAGAAAAATCTGCAGAAATTATTAGTTTAATTACTATTTTATTAACTTTAGGCAAAGGTATAATAGGTTTTTTATCGGGAAGTATGATTTTAATAACTGATGCTTTACACAGTGCTACGGATTTAATTACAATACTCGCTTCTTGGTTTGGATTAAGAATAGCACGAAGAAAACCAACAGAAAAATTTCCTTATGGATATTATAAAGCAGAAAATTTAGCAACTTTATTCATTTCGATTTTTATAATTTATACCGCATTTGAATTCTTATTAGATGGTTATTTAAAACTTTTCACACTAACAGAATTAACTATGCCCTTAGAAGCATTAGGTATAGCATTCATTTCAATAATAGTTTCATATTTTATGTCTAAATATTTAAAAAAAATGGGAGAAAAAATAAATTCTCAATCTTTAATAGCAAATTCCAAAGAAAGATTAATAGATGTTTTTTCATCTACAATTGTTTTCATAGGTATTTTATTAACATTTTATAAAATCCCTTATACCGAAGGAATCATAACGATGGGTATATCAATCTTAATTTTAAAAATGGGTTTATCTGTAGGCAAAGATTCAATTTTTGCATTAATGGATGTAAGCCCAAGTAAAGATATAGAAAAAGAAATAAAAGAGATAATAAATTCGAGTGAAGGTATAGAAGGATTTAAGAATTTAAGATTAAGGAAATCGGGACCTTTTGTTTTTGGGGAGGTTAAAATAAAAATAAAAAAGAATATCGATGTAAAAAGGGCACATGAAATAGCAGATAAGATAGAAAATGAAATTAAAGAAAAAATAGAAGAAATAGACTCATTCACAATTCATATAGAACCTTATGAAAAAGAAGAAGTAAGAATAGCAATACCAATAAAATTTGATAAAGGTTTGGACTCAGAAGTTATGGAAAAATTTGGCAGGTCTAATTATTTCATTTTTATAAATTTAAATAAAAAAGAAGGGAAAATAAAATCAGTTTACGTTAAAGAAAACCCTTACAAAGAAAAATTAACAAAAGCGGGATTTAGTTTAGTTAAATTTTTAATCAAAGAAAAAATAGATATTTTAATCACAAAAGAAATAGGAGGAATTTCTTTTCATACGCTAAGAGATAATTTAATTGAGATATATAAGGCAGAAGGAAAAACTGTTAAAGAGATTATTAATAATTTAATTCAAAATAATTTAAAATATTTAGATAAGCCCACAAAAGAAGAAGAGGAAGAAAAACCAAAAGAATTTATTATTTTTAAAAGAGGGTATGGGAGAGGTTATATGGGTGGGAGAAAATGAAGGAGGGAAAAAATGAAAATTGCCGTATCTTCTAATGGAAAGGATTTAAATGCAATGGTTGATGCAAGATTTGGTAGATGTCCGTATTTTATAATAGCAGAAATCGAGGGTAATGAAATAAAGGGATTCGAGGTAATAGAAAATCAAAGTGCTTCTGCATTTAGAGGAGCAGGGATTCAAGCAGCGCAAACAGTTGCAAATAAAGGGGTTGAAGCAGTGATAACAGGAAACATGGGACCAAATGCCTTTTCAGTTTTATCTCAAACGGGAATAAAAATTTTCTTTGCGTTTGGAATTACAGTTAAAGATGCAATAGAAAAATATCTAAAGGGAGAATTAAGTGAAATAAAACAACCCGGGTTTGGAGCTGGTAGAGGTTTTGGTCGAGGAATGGGTAGAGGTAGAGGATTTTAATATGAAAAAGTGTGGATATGAATGACATTATAATTATTTATGACAACAATGAATGCGAAAACAAATTGAAAAGCGACTGGGGATTTTCTTGTTTTGTGAATTTTAAGGGCAAAACCATCTTATTTGATACTGGTGGAAATAGTTTAATTTTATTGGAAAATATGGAAAAATTAAGATTAAATCCAAAAAAGATAAATACAATAGTTTTATCACATATTCACGGGGATCATACGGGAGGACTACATGGGATATTGGAAATAAATTCAAATGTTACGGTTTATGCTCTTAAATCATTTCCCAAGGATTTTAAAGAAGAAATTAAATCTCATGGCTCAGAAATTATAGATGTTAATAAATCAATAAAAATCTGTAGTTGTGTTTATTCAACGGGCGAATTAGGTTTTTGGGTCAGGGAGCAAGGTTTAATAATAAAAACTAAGAAAGGTTTAATAATTATCACTGGCTGCGCTCATCCAGGGATTTTAAACATAATAAAAAAATCAAAAGAAATCTTTGATAATGAAATATATCTTGTTTTGGGAGGGTTTCACTTAATTGGAAAATCTGAATTAGAAATAAAAAATATAATTAATAATTTCAAGAGATTTAACGTTGAGAAGGTAATGCCTTGCCATTGCTCTGGAAATAAAGCAAGGGATTTATTTAAAGAAGAATATAAAAATAATTTCACCCCCTGCGGAGTGGGAAAGGTAATAAAAATATGAAAGTAATAGCATCTACTGGTGTAAAGGGAGGAGTTGGAAAATCAACTTTTGCAATTTTATTAGCATTTAAACTATCGAAAAAAGGAAAAGTTATCTTATGTGATTGTGATGTGGAATGTCCAAATGACTATTTACTTTTAAATCAAAATTTAAAAAATCCAAAAATAATTTATCAGGAATATCCTTTATTGGATGAAGAAAAATGTATAAAATGCGGTTTGTGCTCTAAAATCTGTAAAGAAAATGCAATATTTTGGGTAAAAAACAAAAAACCTTTATTTATTTATGACCTTTGTTCTGCTTGTGGTGCTTGTGTTCTCGTTTGTCCAAATAAAGCAATAAAAACTAAAAAGGAAAAAGCGGGAGAATTCTTTGTAAATAAAATTAATGAAAACTTTTGGCTCGTGACAGGAAAATCAAAACCGGGGATTACAGAAACAGGACCCGTTGTTTTTGAAACAAAGGAGAGGGCATTAAAATTAGCAAAAGAAAAAAATGCGAATTATTTAATAATAGATACATCGCCGGGTACTCATTGTAATGTTATTCAGGCATTATTAGGCGTTGATAAAATCTATGCTGTTACAGAACCAACACCTTTGGGTTCTCATGATTTAAGCTTAATTTTAGAACTCGCAAAAAAATTAAAAATCCCCAAGGAAATTGTTTTAAATAAAGCCAATATTGGAAATAAAAAGGAAATTGAGAAAATAGCAAAAAAATTTAAAACAAAAATTTCTATAGAAATCCCATATTCAGAAGAATTGATTAATGCTTATTGTGAAAAGAATTTAAAAAAAGTTATTAATTTGCTTAAGGAGATTAAATGAAGATCTTAGTTCCCGTGTTAGAAAACAAGGGCATAAAATCAAGAATTTTTTCTCATTTTGGTAGAGCACCATATTTTGCTTTATTTAACTTTAATACAAATGAATTAGAAATAATAGAAAATAAGGGGGAGCATTTTGGAGAATGTAAAAAACCATTAGAAATTATATTAAAATATAAACCCGATTTGATATTTGCAAAGGGAATTGGTAACAAAGCAATAGATTTGTTTAAATCTAAAGGGATAAAAATAGTTACAGGAGATTACACAACGGTGAAAGAAATAATTCAAAACAAGGAAAGATTAAAAGAATTAAGAGAGGGGTGTAAAAAGTGAAAATAGTAATTGCTAGTGGGAAGGGTGGGGTTGGAAAGAGCATGGTAACATCCTCCTTAGCTTTACTTTTATCTAAAACTAAAAAAATCGTGGCTTGTGATTGTGATGTTGATGCGCCTAATTTAGGTTTGTGGTTGGGGATAAAAGATTATGATAAAAAGCAAAAAATCTCAACTTCTTTTAAAGCAGAAATAAATCAAAAAAAATGCACAAAATGTGGAAAGTGTTTTGAAGTATGCAAATTTAAGGCAATAACTAGAAATGATCTCTTTTCAATTAATCCTTTTTTATGTGAGGGTTGTGGAGCATGTGAAATAGTTTGTCCCGAAAAAGCAATAAAACTTAAAAAAGTTAAGAATGCGGAAATAAGAATCAAAAAAACAGAATATGGATTTCCTTTAATTTCTGCACAACTTTATCCGGGAGAATCTGGTTCTGGAAAAATCGTTGAGGAGTTAAGAAAAAAAACAGAAGAATTTGATTATGAGATCATGCTCTTAGATGCACCCGCTGGTATCGGCTGTCCCGTAATTGCGTCTGTGAGAGAATGTGATTTTGCAGTTTTAGTAACTGAACCAACACCTTCTGGTTTTTCGGATTTGAAAAGGATTTTGGAAATTGTAAACTATTTTAAAATTCCTTATGGGATTGTAATTAACAAATGGACTATAAACCAAAAATTATCAAAAAAAATTCAAGATTGGTCTAAAGAAAAATTCTTGGGTAAAATTCCTTATGATAAAAAAGTTATTGAAGCAATAGTTAATTTAAGACCGATTATTTATTATGATAAAAAAATTGAAAGCTTGTTTTTAGAAATTTTAAACGAAATTAAAAAGAGATTATGAAGGAAAAGGAACTTTTAAAATTAAAAGAAAAGGTTTTAAAATGTAAAAAATGCGATTTATATAAAACAAAAACTAATTGCGTTTTTGGTGAAGGAGATTTTAATGCTAAAATAATGTTTGTTGGAGAAGCTCCTGGAAGGAACGAAGATTTGCAAGGGAAACCATTTGTTGGCGCGGCGGGAAAGTTCTTAAATGAGTTACTAGATTTTATCGGTTTAAGAAGAGAAGAAATTTTTATAACTAATATCCTAAAGTGTCGACCACCTGGAAACAGGAATCCCAAATCAAATGAAATAAAAGCATGCACACCTTATTTGGACAAACAAATTGAATTGATAAAACCAAAAATAATTTGTACTTTGGGAAATTTTGCAACTTCTTATATAATGAAAAAATTTGGTTTAGAACCAAAATCGATGGGGAAAATCCATGGAAAAATTTTTAAAATTAAAAATTTAACCCAAGAATTAAAAATCATTCCTCTATACCATCCAGCGGCCGCAATATATAATCCAAATATGAAAAAAATCTTATTAGAAGATTTTAAAAAAATAAAA
>CAZFVX010000017.1:0-6217 GCA_964522675.1 uncultured archaeon | reverse complement strand
TAAAATGAAAGGTGTTTATGTTCTTTTAATTGAATTAAATAAAGACTTAAAAATAAAAATCGGTAAGTTGGGCAAAATAGAATTTAAAAGGGGATATTATGCTTATGTTGGTTCTGCACTAAATTCCTTAGAAAAGAGAATTGAAAGGCATTTTAGAAAAAATAAAAGGAGTTTTTGGCATATAGATTATTTTCTAGAAAAAGCAAAAATAAAAGAATTTGTTTATGCGGAAATAAATAAAAGAAAAGAATGTGAAATAGCGAAATTAAATTTAAAATTCATAAAAGGTTTTGGGTGCTCTGATTGCAAGTGCAAATCACACTTATTTTATTCTAAAAATTATAATTATTTGAAAAGAAAAATTTTAGAAAGTTTTCAGAAAAATAATTTAAGACCAATTATTAAAAAGGAATTATGGATGTACTGATTTGGATTTTAATTGCAACCTTTATAGATGGTTTAATAGCATTCATAGGAGTTTTTTCATTATGGTTAAAAGAAAAAGTTCTTAACAAAATATTATTAATTTTAGTTGCTTTTTCTGCTGGTGGATTATTGGGCGGGGCATTTTTTCATTTATTGAATGAATCTTTAGAAAATTTAAGTTCATATGAATCATTCATTTATTTAATTTTTGGTTTTTCTTTATTCTTTTTAATTGAAAGATTTCTTCACTGGCATCATTGTCATAAAGGAAAATGTGATGTGCATACATTTACTTATTTAATTTTATTTGGTGATGGAATTCATAATTTTATTGATGGACTAGTTATTGGGGCAAGCTTCTTGATAAGTATACCTTTTGGAATAATTACAACTTTAATTATAATAGGTCACGAAATTCCACAGGAGTTGGGGGATTTCGGAGTTTTAGTTTATGGCGGATTTAAAAAAATTAAGGCATTGCTTTATAATTTCTTATCACAATTAACTTGCGTTTTAGGAGGTTTATTTGCTTATTTCTTTTCTCAAACTTTATCCTTATCGACTTTACTTTTACCTTTTGCCGCTGGTGGATTTATTTATATAGCGGCATCGGATTTAATTCCAGAATTACATAAAGAACCAAATTTAAGAAGATCAATTATTTCTTTTACCTTCTTTTTATTAGGAATAACATTTATGGTTCTAATAAAATTATTCTTTGAACACTAATGAACATCTCTTTTATTAAAAATAATTAAACCCATACTGATTAAGATTATTGGCATTATTATCCATTTTCCAAAAGAATAATATAAGGTATGATATCCTGTTTTTTCAAGTGTTTCTAAAATAAATCCATGGTCATAATCAATTCTAATACCATCTTTTGGAATAAAATACGTTCCAGTAAAAGTTCCTATAATTGATTGAACAAAAGGTATTAATTTTATATTAAAACTTTCAAGGGTGTTTATATAAATATTACCAAGGTCATAACCTAAATCTATACTATCGAGGAAATAACTTTGATAAACGCCTAGTTCTTGTGTAGCTCCCCTTATTGGAATAAAAGCAAAGAAAGTAATCATTAATATAGCTATCATGGGAATTAAAACTTTAATTTTACTTGAAAAAAGTGCTGAAATCGCTGCTGAGAGCGAGCCGAATAAAATTGAAACAAAAACGGAATATAGAACAAGAATTGGTATTAATGAGAAAAATTTTCCAAGTGAGTAAATATCTAAATTAAAAGCAGAAGCCCATACATATATCGATGTAAAAATCGACAACATAGAAAAAATAAGAGAAATAACAATAAAAGCTAAAAATTTAGAAAAAAGCATACTTGTTCTACTAACTGGTTTACTTACCATTAATAAAAGCGTTTTATCTGATGCTTCTTCCGCAACAAAGGACGAACACATAATTATAGAAAGCATAGAAATTGAAATACCACATACCCAAAAAAATGAAAAAATCAAAAAGAAACCAAATAAATACTCTGTTTTTAGTTCCATACTTAAGTTTAAAAACATTTTTCCCTCTTCGGAGAGATTTGAAAATAATAATAATGGTAATGAGATAATTGCTAAATATATGACTATATTTTTTATTTTCATAAAATCAAAAAGCGTTTTCTTAAATATTGCTAAATTTATTATTTTCATTCCCCTCTCCTTATTATTTTCATAAATATATTTTCAAGAGACATTTTAAATGGTGAAATTTCATTTAACATTTCTTCTTTTCCTTTAAACATGAGAATTATCTCTTTTTTAAATTCGAGTGGGTTTTCTGTTATTACCTCAATTTTTTTCTCATGGTTTATCCAAACATTTTTCACGATCTTGAACTTTTTAATTTTTTTCACAAAGTTCTCATTATCTTTGGTATCAATAACAAAATGATTTTCAGAGAATTTTTTCCTTAATTCTTCAATGCTGCTTTGCAAAATAACATTACCTTTATTAATTATCGTTACATGATCTACAACCTTTTCAAGTTCATGTAATATATGACTACTTATAAATATCGTTTTCTTTTCTTTAACGGCAAGAGTTCTTATTTTTTCAAGAACTTCAAATCTTCCTATTGGGTCAAGATTTGCCGTTGGTTCATCCAATATTAAAATTTCTGGGTTGTGAATTAACGATTGAATGAGGCTTAATTTTTGTTTCATACCAGCACTAAAGTTTCTTGCGTTTTTATTTTTAAACTCACTTAAACCAATCCACTCTAAAAGTTCTTCCGCTCTTTCTTTTGCTTCACCTCTGCTCATTCCACATATTTCTCCATTATATATAAGAAAATCAATAGCGGACATAGAATAAAAATTAGGATGTTCTGGAGAATAACCGATATATGATTTTGCTTCTATGCTTCCCGCCGGGTGATTAAATATATAAGCACTTCCTTTTGTTGGCTTTATCGCCCCCACAAGCATTTTTATTGTAGTTGTTTTACCTGCACCGTTAGGTCCTATAAATCCATGAACGGTTCCCTTTTCTATTTCCATATTTAAATTATTTACCGCTACTATTTTTCTCTTAAATCTTCCAAAAACTTTTGTTAAATTAATAGTTTTTATCGCCTTTTCCATTTAATCACTGCCTTGATTGAAATGTAAATTACAATCATAACTACAAATATTATATTAAGAAAAGAAAGGCTTGAAGGGGCAAATGTGCTAATATTTTTATAAATTATTTTTTCGTATCCATCTCTATTTATAACGTGTATTGCAATTTCATGGTTTCCATTAGAAAGCCTCATGCTTATATTATTCTTTCTTGTGGAAGCAGAAAATGTTCCATCAACATAAACATTTGTATAAGAATCTCCATCTATTTTTATATTTACAAGATTCCCATTTACATTTATAGATACGTTATTATCTTTACTTTCCTTAACGTTATAAATTTCACCATTTACACCAATAAGTATTATTTCTTTATCTTTAATTATTCTTTTAGTATCTAAGTGAATGAAACTATCAATACTATCACTGCTAATATTATATATGCATACTTTTCCATTCTCATTTTCCCAGTTCATTACGGGCATTGTAAAAATAAGCAAATCACCTTTTCTTTTCATACTGGTTACAAATGCCCATTCCCTTTCATCAAATTCAAACCTACTTTTTTCTATATCTATATCTTTCATTTTCTTCTCATTTTTCGTGTCCATGAAAAACAATTTTGCTCCCTCTCTATTTTTATTAACAATACCACAAGCAATCTCTTTAATTCCATCGTTATTCATATCATCAACTATAACACAGGGAAGCATGTAATTATATTTATTCCAAACATCCCAAAAGTTTTCAATTTTGCTGTACGCCCAATCATAATTTGAAGAAAAGATTTTAAGTTTTCCACCTTCATACTCATAAAATATTATACTTTCATTTTTCCCATCATTATTCATATCATCTTGATTGAACTCAATTGAAAATTTATGAAGAATAAGAGAATTCAATTCTTTATGGTTTTCTATGCTTACAAATTTAACGATATCGGGTCTATTTAATTGCCAAACAGGTATTATAAATTCACTAATGCCATCACCATCAATATCCTTAATTTTTTTAACTCTATCCCATTTAAGATTTCTTACATACCTTTTCCATTTTACTGTGTAATTATTGTTTTGGCTTAGAAGGAGTTTATATTCACCCGAAGGAGCAACTAAAAGAAGGTCTTTTTTATCATCGTTGTTTATATCATCCACACAAAAAACGATATAATCACTATCATACCAACTTGCCGTAAAGTTTTCTTTATAAGGTCTGTTAAAACCATTTTCATATTTCCAAGTGTCTCTATCTTTTAACCACAACTCTTTCATATCTTTTCCGTCTCTTAATACTATGTAGCCTTCTGCTGAAATTAATAAATCATCATATCCATCATTATTATAATCACAAACATCTATTTTTCTTATATTCCTTCTCATCATCATATCATTTATATTCTGAAAATCAATGTGTCTAAAGTTTTCAAGAATTTCCAAATCCAAAGGAAGATTTTCTATTATATTTAACCAATTTCTAACATTAGAATTTCCATACATTTGAATTGCTTCTTGAATCCTCCCCTCTTTAATTTCTTCTGGAATTTGGTCTATAATACTAAAATTAAATTCTCTGATGGTTTCCATGAGGGTTTCATTTAAAAGATAATTATCAAGAACACCCGCAAAAATCCTATCCGTTGCATTAAGTATGTTTTCAACTTTTCCGTCTTCTGCATTAAGAACTATAATTTTATTGTTTCCTTTATCTTCTGAATAAAATAAAATAACTTTTCCCGAGTTTAATGTTTTTATATCTACTATCTCTCCATTTTCTCTCATTTTATAAGGAAGTATATATTCCCATAAAAACTTCCCATCTTTAACCGCTACTAAAAAATAAGCCTGTAGATCATCTAATATGTTCTCTCTGTTATCATTAAAAAAGATGTAAGTTCCATTTAGTTCTTCGTAATTTAAACTCTCTGCCAAAGGAAAATACCATTTTACATCTCCGTTCTTTTTAATTAACTTTATCTCGCATGGGCTGGCAATTAATATATTATTTTCATTCGAAAAAATTTTATAACCAGATTTTTTACATTGGAGTTTGTTTAAGAAAAGCTCATCAAGTTTTTCTCCATTTGAAATATCATAAATACTAATTATTTCATTCCCGTATTTGCTGTTTATTGTATATATCTCATTTCCATAAGAATCCAAATCAAACAAATCCACTGCTTTTTCCCATTTTATTTCATTATTTTCAATCACCACTATTTTACTGGTGGTAAATGCTATTGTTTTGTTTCCAAATTTCTTTATTTTAAGATTTTTATACATTTGATCGAAAAAGCTCGTTTCCCTTTCATTTTCAGAATAATAAGAATATAATAATTGTGAGGGGTAGGTTTCTATTACCTCTCTTCTTTTTTCATTTATAAAATAAACATTACCATCTTCACATGCAACAATTAAATCCTCAGTTATTTCCCAGGCAGATCTTGGTATTATAATTTTTGTAGTATTTGAAATGGGATTAATTAGTTTATAATCTAAACAAGCTTTTATTTTTTCTTCAAGTTCAAGATTTTTATTTAAAACATAAACATTTCCATCCTGACAAGCAAGATAATATTTTCCATTTTTTTCAACAAAATCCCAAACATCATTTTCTGCCTTAAATTCATTTAAGACTTTTCCGTCTTCACTTATAATATAAAACCAATAACCAGAACATAATCCATATCCATCACTAATTTTTTTTATCCTCCAACTTTTTGGTTCTTTTTCTTGCCATACAAGATTTATATCAAATACCAGCATTTTTGGTTCAAATTCCCACAACAATTTAAGTTCTGGAAAAGAATAAGCTTTAACATTTGGAAATCGTTGAGAAGTTTCTGTAATTATTATTTTTTTATTATCTATTAAAAAATCAGAAAGTTCTTTTACATCTATATAATTTTTAAGAGTTCCATTTTTTTCAAAAACATACAGCATATTTTGTAAACCCACCACATAATAATTATCTGTTTCTTTAATCTTTATTGGTTTTCCACTAACCACGGGGCTTATTTGTAAAGAAAAAGAAATTTTAACTAAAAACAATGAAATTATGATTGTTAGGAATAAAAGTTTTAAGATTTTCATTAATAAAAATATTATTTTTTTGTAAATTTAAATTTTAATCAAATAGCTTCTTAATTTCTTTATTTAATCTAATAATATTAGTTTTTCCATAATTTTCTTTTTCTATTATTCCCTTTGCCTTTAA
>CAZFVX010000016.1:0-13601 GCA_964522675.1 uncultured archaeon | reverse complement strand
GATGGAACGAAAGATTTAATAATAATTAAAGGTAAATAAATAATATGTTAGATATTTCGGTTATAGCTGTTTCATCAGTAATAGTTTTTCTCACTTTTATCACTTTTATAATAAATTATTCAATTTATAGAAGAACTATAGGTGGCTCTTATGGTTTTATGTGCTGGGCCATATCTTCTGGGTGTTATTTTGTTGGAAGAAGTATTACTCTTTTAGGAATTCTTATAACTCAAAGTGTTTCATTTTTACTCACAAGAGGAATTGGTGAAGGTTTTTTTGAAGGTTTAGGAGGATTTTTTGCTTTAATTGGTATGATTTTTTTAGGAATTGATTTAAAAATTTTCAAATGCAAAAAACAAACCCTTAAAAAGATTCAAATACCTTTTATAATTTTTACTTTAATTCTATTTTCAAGTGTTATAATCTCAGGTTATATGAACATTATAACTCAAAGTTATGCCATAGAAATCGTAACATCTTTAGGCGCTATCTTTGAAATAATTTTATGGGGTATCGCGGGAATAATCTTTTATCCTCTTTATCAAATTCTTAAAAAGGGAACTAAAGCATGGACTTTACTATATTTAGGTATAATAAGCGTTGTTTTAACAAATATTGCAGAGATTTTTCTGTACATAGGCTATCAATTTTTTGGAACGGTTAAAATAATAATAAGTGCATTTTATGCAATTTTTCTTCTTTCTGGTTTTTTCCTTTTAAATAAATCTTTAAAAGGATAAAATGAACTCATACTTTATAAGTTTTTTAATGTATATAGTAATGACAATAATTGGAATTGTTGTTTCTTATTTTTGTTACGATATTTATAAATTAACCAAAGGTGGTTCTAAGGGTTGGAAATATTTAGCTATTGGTGGAATTTCTATTGGTGTTTATGCAATTTGGGGTTCTATAGATATATTATTTCTTTCTTTAAATCCCTTTAGACAAATTATAATGTTTGTTTTTCATATCCCTTTTCTTTTTCTTTTCCAATTTTTCATGCCTTTGGGAACAGAAGCTCTCGTTAGTGATCTAAAAATAAAAAGACCTAAATGGTATACAAAAAACAATATTTTATATTCAATTGTTTTTTTATATTCTCTATTAATTACTTATAATTTATTAACCCCCTTCAAAAATTTTGGAGATGAATTAGCTTCAATAGTTTTGTTTTTGTTACCAATAATTAACATATTTGCCTGTTATGGTTTTTATTTAATCTCTAAACAAGCAAAGAAATTATTTTGGTATATATTGTTTATTGGCGGATTAATTATAACATTAGGTGTTCCCGGGTATCAGTTTTATGGGATATGTTGTAAAGGGCCTTCTATTAGTGTTGACATGAGAACATTACCAGAAATGTGTTGGGGTTATGAAGACCCTTATATATATGCCCCGGTAATACCAGAAATTTGCATAAAATTCTTATTACCAATTTTTAAAATAAGCCCAATTTTTGTAATTCTTGCAGCCTTAATGGACGGAGTTGGCTTTATTTTACTTTGGAAATCAATGAAAAGTTAAAAATTCAATTAAACACTCTTTTTTATAAATTAAAATTTAAATAAAATAAAAAGATATTTAGGTGAATATTATGAATAAAATTCAGATTGAGGATATAAAAGATTTAATTATTAAAATATTAAAAAAACACGGAGTAAAAAGGGCAGCTTTTTTGGTTCAATAGTAAGAGGAGAAGCTACAAAAAATAGTGATATAGATTTATTAGTCGAATTTAAAGGGAGGAAAAGCTTATTAGATCTTGCGGGTTTAAAAATAGAGCTTGAAGAGATATTAAAAACAGATGTAGATGTTGTTACTTATAATTCTCTTCATCCCTTACTTAAAAAACAAATACTAAGTGAGCAAAAGGTAATTTTATGAAAAAAGATGCAAGAGTATTAATCAGCTTAGTATTTTATTTTTAAAGCTAATAGAATTTTGAGGCTTCTAACTCTTAAATAATAATTTTTTATCCAGTGAGTGAATGGTCTATATTTTCCAAAAATTTCAACCCTTTTCTTTTTAATATCTTTTAGCGGGTCTTCGCATATAATTCCAGCTAAACCGATAGAATCGATTACATGGGCGTCCGAACCAGCGGTAACAGGTAAATTTAATTTTTTTGCAACGAACATTGCTTTTTTATTTCCAATTTTTAAATTTCCTGAATTAAAAACTTCTATTCCATCTACTTTTTTAAAAATGTTTTTATCCCATCTTTTACTCAAAGGTCTTAAGAAATAATTTGAAAATGGATGAGGGATTATACATAAACCACCTTGCTCCTTAATTAATTCAAATGTCTCCTCAAAACTTAACCCTTTGGGGATTTCTTCTTGAATATCATAAGCCAATAATTCTCCTTGTTTTGTTCTTATTTCTGAACCTAAAATAACGATAAAATCGGGGTTTATTTTCTTTGCAATTTTTTGGGTTTCCAAACTTCCTTTTATTGTGTTATGATCTGTGATAGCAATTCCTCCCAAACCTTTTTTAATTGCAAATTTAACAATATCCTTTGGTTTTGAAACGGAATCTTTAGAATAACAAGAATGGATATGAAGATCAAATTTTTTTAAACTCATATATTTTCTTTAAAAATAATTTTTAAAAAATAAATTAACTTTTCTTTACCTTCATTTCCCTAAAAATTTTTGTCCATCTTACTTTTTTTCCTTGTCTGCCCAAATTCCAGTTTTTTTCGCACTTAGAATTACAAAAATAAAAAATCTTTCCATCGGATTTAACAAACATTTTTCCTCTTCCTTTTGGAATTGTTTCACCACAAAATGAGCATTTCATATTATCTACCTATTTTACCTGCGGCCTCTAATTCCGTTTCTTTAAGCATTAATATATCCCCAACTCTCACGGGGCCCACAACATTTCTTAATAAAACTCTGTCTTTATCCTTTCCTTCTAGAACCCTACATCTAACTTTAACTACTCCCCTAACTCCCAATCTTTCTAAAACCTGCATAACTTCTGCTGGTATTGCTTCCATTTTTTTCACTACTTCTTTAACTCTTCAATTTTTTTAATTATGCTTTCTATATTTGACTTCGCATTTCCTTCTTCTATGATGGCCACAGAAGATGCTGGAACTTCGATTCCCGCTGATTTACCTAATTCTGTTTTTGATGGCACGGATATGAATGGAACTTTTTTCTCATCACAAAGCGTTGGTAAATGCATAACTATTTCTTCTGGTTGGACATCTTCTGCTATTACAACTAATTTTGCTAATCCCCTTTCAATGGATTTTGTAGTTTCATTTACACCCTTTTTTATTTTTCCCGTCGTTCTTGCCACCTCTACCGCTTCATATACCTTATCGGCTAACTCTTTCGGAACCTCAAATTTCATCCAAGAAGGTTTTGCCATCTTCATCCCTCCTTTCAATAATAACTTATATTTTATATTTAGTAGTATTAAAATTTAATCATAGTTAAGTTTATAAATATTTTCCAGAATTGAAGATTTAATTAATTACTCAATTCTAAAAGTTATTCTCACTTCACCCATACTTTGTGGTTTGAGTTCATGATATCTTCTAACTCCCGCATCAAGGGCTTCTTTTAGTGTATCATATACTGGTTCTTTAAATTCTTGTGAAGAAACTTTATTTATTTGATATTTACCTTTAGTAAGAGAAATTTCGATATCTGCACCCTTTCTATATTCTTCAAAGAGTTCTTGATTTTCTCGAGAAAGTTCTGTTGGAATTTCCCAAATATTTAATTTATATGGCACACCACCAATTTCTGTTTGATACAAGGCGTGCTCAGTGAAAATTAACTCCAAATAATTATTCTCAAAAGTTTCAAAACCCCCCGATTTTTTCATCTCTTCGAACACTTTTTCCAATTCTTTGAAACTTCCATAAATTACTACTTTTAATAGTCTTTCCATTTTATCGCCTGTTTTTTATTAACCAGTAACATTTATAAAATTTTCCCTAAGTTTTTATTTTTCTTAAACTAAATTATTAATATGAAATCTGTTTTAAGAACAACAATTTCTTTTGGCTTAGTGAATATACCCGTAAAAGTTTATTCCGCGGCAGAAGAAAAAGAAGTTGAGTTTACTCTTTTACACGACAAGTGTAAAACCCCGTTAAAGTATAAAAGATGGTGTCCTAAATGTGAAGAGGAGGTTGCTTGGGAAAATACAATTAAAGGGTTTGAATTAACAAAAAATGAGTTTATACCGATAACCAAAGAAGAATTAGAGTCGCTTAAGTTAAAAACTGTGAAATCGATAGAGATTTTAAAATTTGTAGAACAAGCGGATATAGACCCAATTTATATGAGTAATAGTTATTATTTAGTTCCAGAAAATTCAGAAAAAGCATATTCTTTATTTAAAGAGATTTTACAATTAACGGGAAAAGTAGCAATAGGAAAAGTTGTTATGAGAAACAAAGAGCATTTGGTTATGATAAGGGCTTTTAAAAAGGGTTTAGTGATGACAATTTTACATTTTGCTTCTGAAATAAGGGATATAAATTCTTTGGAAGAATTAAAAAATCTCCCTCCCGTGAAAGAGAACGAGTTAAAACTCGCACAAGCATTAGTTTCTCAATTAGAAGGTAAGTTTAATATAAAAGAATATAAAGACAGATTTAAAGACGCAGTTATAGAATTAATAAAAAAGAAGGTAAAGGGAAAAATTGAAATTAAGAAAGAAGAAGAAAAACCAATAGAAGATTTAATGGAAGCATTAAAAAAATCAATAAAGGTTACGAAGAAGAAAAAGGTTAAATCGGTTTAATTTTATGGAATTTAAACCAATGCTTGCAAAATTAGGAAATTTGGGGGATTTAAAAAGAAAGGGATTTATTTTTGAACCAAAACTTGATGGCACAAGAGTTTTAATTTTCAAAAAAGAAAATTCTTTAAAACTCATTAATAGAAGAGGTAAAAACATAATTTACAGATACCCCGAACTAAATTCTATAAAAAATAATATAAAAGAAAATGCCGTTTTGGATGGGGAATTGGTTGTTTTAGAAAAAGGAAAACCAAGTTTCCAATTATTAAGTGAAAGAGAGCATATAGATTCAAAACTAAAAATAGAATTAAAATCAAAAATTTATCCAGCAACGATATTTGTTTTTGATATATTGCAATTGGGTTCTAAAAAATTAGTTAATTTGCCATTAATTAAGAGAAAAGAGTTTTTAAAAAGGGTTTTAAAAGAAAATGAAAGAATTAAACTTTGTTTTTTCACAAAAAGGGGTTTAGAATTATGGAATTCTATTAAAAAAATGGGTTTAGAAGGAGTTGTGGCAAAAAAGGAGGATTCTCCTTATTTGTTTGAAAGGTCAGAATTTTGGTTAAAAATTAAAAATTTAAAAACTTTAGATTGTTTAATTTGTGGTTATACGACTGGAACGGGAAAAAGAAAAAATTTTGGTTCTTTAATTTTAGGTTGTTATTATAAAGGAAAATTAATTTATGTTGGTAAAGTTGGAACTGGTTTTAATGAAAAGGAAATTAAAGAAATAAGAAAAGAACTTGAAAAAATTAAGGGAAAAATTCCCTTTAAAGAAAAACCAGAATTAGATTTACCCGAAAACAGGAAACCAATTTGGGTTAAACCAAAATTAATTTGTGAAGTAAAATTTTTAGAACTTTCAGAAAATTTGATAATGAGAGCTCCAAGTTTTTTAAGAATAAGAAATGATAAAAAACCAAAGGATTGTATTTTAGATTATTCAAATACTTGAATTTTCTTCTTTTTATATATAAGTTTTCCAAATTTTCCAAGAAATGTTGTCGCTCTTATATGAGTATCATCAATATAATGGTAGTTTCCTCCTCTGGGCTTTCCAAATATTATATTGTGGTATTTAAACCCATGCTCTCTTAACCAATTCACAGTTATTTCTCTTAAATCCTCCGTTCTAGATGTAAAAAAAGTTATTATATGTCCCTCTTCATACCATTTATTTATTTGCTCTCTTGCTCCGGGAATTTCTTTTGCAGTTTTCATTCTTTCTGGCTCTTCATTTGGAATATCCTCACAAACAACACCATCAATATCCAATATAAAATTTTTTATCCCCGGAGGGAGTTTAGGGCTTTTTCTTTCCCCATCTTCCCCGATTTGTTCAATTAATTTTTTCATATATTTAAAATTTAAATTAAGTTTTAAATGATTTCGAAAGGATTTTTAAGCAAATTAAATTAATATAAATAAATATGATGGATATGTTTTTGTTTTTAAGTATTACTTTTTTATTTACTTTTTTAATGGGGAGATTAATAGAAAAGATAAGAGTGCCTTGGATTTTTGCCGCTTTAATTTTAGGTTCTTTTTTTGCTATATATAATCCCTTCGTTTCTATTACTTCTTCTCAAGCATTTACGTTTTTAGCCCAGCTTGGGATGTACTTTTTACTTTTTGTTATAGGTTTAGAAATAAACTTAAAGAAATTGAAAGAAAAGGGTAAATTTATTTTTGGTGCGACAATCTTCATTATTTTATTTGAAGGTGTATTTGGAACTTTATTAGTTCACTTTGTATTTAACTCTCCATGGATCGTATCTATTCTTGTTGCATTATCTTTTGCAACCGTTGGAGAAGCGGTTTTAGTTCCAATTTTAGATGAATTTAAGATAGTGAATAAGAAATTAGGACAAATGATAATTGGGATTGGTTGTTTAGATGATGTGATAGAGGTATTTATTTTAATTTTGGTAGTTATTTTAATTAGCTCTCAAACTCAAACTCATTTTAATATCGCCTTGGTATTAATTTCATTATCTACTTTATTTATTTTAACTATAGTTTTAACTAAACTAAAAGAAGAAGGCATAAAATTTAAAATTCACTCTATTGAAACTTTATTCCTCTTCACAATTTTTATATTCTTTTTATTCTTGGGAATTGGAAAATATGCTGAATGTTCTGCTCTTGCGGCGTTGCTTGCTGGAATTAGTCTTAAAACCTTTCTTCCAGAAAAGAGACTAAAATTAATTGAATCAGAAATCAAGACGATGTGTTATGGTTTTTTCGCTCCCATATTTTTCTTAGAAATTGGTTTATCAATGAATATTGGTTACTTAATCTCATGCCCTTTATTAATTTTTTTAGTTGCTATTGTATCCTCTACAGCAAAATTATTAAGTTCTTATATCGTTGGGAGAAAAGAACTTGGTTTAAAACAATCTATCTTATTAGGAATAGGTCTTTCTGTTAGGTTTAGTACAAGTATTGTTATTTCAAAAATTTTGTTTGACGCGGGAATAATAACTTCTGGCTTGTATTCTGTTTTAATAGCATCTAGTATAATTTTTACTTTTCTTGTTCCAATTTTATTTTCAAATTTGCTTATTAAATGGCGAATAAAATGATAAAAGGACTAACAACCAAAGAAGCAAAGAAAAGATTAGAAAAATATGGAAAGAACGAGATTAAGAGAGAGAAAAAAATATCTCCTTTTAAGATATTCCTTTCCCAATTCACTTCTCCGATAATTCTTTTATTAATATTTGCAGCAATTCTTTCTTTCTCCGTTAATTATTTTCAACACGAAGAGTTTTTTGATTCTATTTTAATTTTAATTATCGTTTTTGCAGCGGGAATTGCTGGTTTTGTGCAAGATTATAAAGCAGAAAAAGCGGTGGAGGCATTACAAAAAATGGCAACACCCAGGGCTAAGGTAATAAGAGATGGAAAGGAAATGGAAATAAATGCAACAGAAATTGTTCCAGGTGATTTAATTGTTTTGGAAGGTGGAGATATAATTCCCGCCGACGCTGAAATAATCGAGGGTGAACTGCAAATAGACGAATCTATATTAACGGGAGAATCCACGGCCGTGAAAAAGAAGGTGAAGAATAAAATTTTTTCTGGTTGCGGAATTTACTCGGGTAAAGCCATCGGAAAAGTTTTTGCCACGGGAATGGAAACCCAAATAGGTAAGATTGCCTCCAAAATGCAAGAAATAAAAGAGGGTGAAACTCCTTTTCAGACGCATATGAAAAAATTCACAAGAAAAATAGTTATTTTAACTGCTTTAATAATAGTTATAACCTTTGTTGCTGGTTTTAAAAAATTTGGTATAATAGAAGCTGGTTTAATAGCGGTATCACTGGCCGTAGCTGCAATACCAGAAGATTTACCTGCCGTTATTACGATTGCCTTATCTTTGGGAGCAAAAAACATGGTTAAGAGAAACGCTTTGGTGAGGCGTTTAGCAATCACAGAATCTGTTGGTTCCGCAGATATCATTTGCACTGATAAAACCGGAACTTTAACAGAGGGAAAAATGAAAGTAAGAAATATTTGGTTAATAAAAGAAAACAAAAAAGCTAAAGAGTTAGCAATGAAATGCTGTTATTATTGTAATGACGCCAAGCAAGTATTAAAAAATGGAGAGAAAAAATGGATGGGAGATGAAACCGATATTGCATTAAAACAGTTTTCTTTAGGATTAGTAAAAGAAAGGGGGAAAAGAATCGATGAAATATCATTCACATCCGAAAGAAAAATGATGAGTGTTGTTCAAGATTTGGGTGAGAAAATTGTTTTTTCAAAGGGAGCACCAGAAGTTATTGTAAAAAGATCCAATAAATGTTTAGTTGGAGAAAAAATTGTAAAATTAAATGAAAAATTAAAGGAAAAAATTTTAGAGAAAAATAAAGAATTCGCATCTCAAGGATACCGGGTTTTATCCTTAGCTTATAAAAAATATGAAAAGCCCCTTGAAAAAAATTTAATTTTTATAGGTTTGGTTATTCTCTCAGACCCACCAAGAAAAGAAGTAAAAGAAGCTATAAAAGAATGTTATACGGCGGGTATAAGGGTAATAATGATTACCGGGGATAATCCCTTAACTGCTAAAACCATAGCAAAGGAAGTTGGCATAAAAACACAAGATGTTCTCACGGGAAATGATTTAGATAAGATGAGCGATGAAGATTTAAGAGAAGCTTTACAAAAAGAGATAAATATTTTTGCAAGAACAAGCCCATTTCATAAATTAAGAATTTTAGAAGTTTTACAAAGGGATGGACACATAGTTGCAATGACGGGAGATGGCGTTAATGATTCTTTGGCATTAAAAAAAGCAGATGTTGGAATTTCCATGGGTATAAAAGGGACGGAAGTTGCTAAAGAAGCAAGTGATATAGTTTTACTTGATGATAACTTCGCAACGATAAGAAACGCTATCAAAGAAGGAAGGAGGATTTTTGATAATATAAGAAAATTTGTTGATTATTTACTTACTTGTAACGTTGCAGAGGTTTTAGTTGTTTTACTTGCAACGATTTTTTTGCCTTTCATTTCCCTTTATCCAGTTCAAATATTATGGATAAATTTAATAACGGATGGTCTGCCCGCATTAGCTTTATCGATAGACCCTCCAAGACCAGATGTAATGAGAAGAAGACCAAGAAAAGGGGGGGAGGGAATAATAAATAAAAAACTCGCAATGTTAATAGGTGGTATTGGTATTGAAATATCATTAGTTATTTTTGTAACTTTCTTTCTCACCTTACCCTTAGGTATTGAAAAAGCAAGAACAACATTATTTACAGGATTTATAATGTACGAATTCGTTAGGATTGGGGTTATTAGGTATAATGAAAAATTTACAAAATTAAAAGATTGGATAGCAAATAAGTTTTTAGTTTATTCTTTAATTTCTTCTTTAATCTTACAATTAACTATAATTTACACACCTTTATCCACTTATTTTAAAGTTGTTCCTTTGGGTTTATATGAATGGCTCGTATTAATCATAGGAACTGTTATTGGTTTTATATTAGGAATCCTAATAACATGGATCATAGATAAAGCAACAAGAGAAGAATATTAAATTATCCTTTTCTTCTTTATTCTCTTGATAATGGCTTTCCAACATATTTTTCATAGTTTTTTTGGATAAAATCTAACTTTTCCATATTACACTTTACTGCTGTTTTCATACAATCTTTTAATTCTGCTCTCACTTTCTTTAGTTCTTTTTTCAATCTCAAGTAAATAATCGCTGTATCATCTTCATCTTCACAAACTGTTAAACTATAATCATCCATAAAGATGCCATATTCTTTAGAATAAGAAATACCTTTTATTTTTTCTTCTAACCGTTTTTCTTTTTCATATAATTCACTTATTTTTAAAATTATTTCTTTTTGACTTTCTTTAGCACTTTTCCAGAAATCTTCAATTGATATTGACATATTTCACTTCCTTTATCTTAATCCAAATTTCCCCGCACAAATTTTGCATGCGTTTTTTTCTGGAACATAACATTCTGGACAAACTTGAGCACCACAAAATCTGCAAACTTGCAATGAATTGCTTGGTTTTCCACAAATTTGGCATATCCCAGTTATTATAGCCATATTTAAATAATATTTTTAATTTATAAATAATGAATATAACCGAACTTTTTTCTAAAATAAGCAATCCACAAAGGAAAAGGATAATTGAAGCACTAGCAAGATATAAAGAGTTATCCTTTTCTGAATTAATGGAAATCACAGAAATAAAAGAAAAGGGAACCTTTGGTTTTCACTTAAAAAATTTAGAGGGTTTGGTAATAAGCAAAAACGGAAAGTACATACTTTCCAAAGACGGAAAAATCGCCTTTAAACTTTTAAAAGAAGGTGAAAAATTATTAGAAAAGTCAGAAAAGAAAATAAAATTTTTAACTGATTTGAAGCTTGTTGTTTTTAATCCTTCTTTAGCTTTTCAAAGAATTCAAGGAACGAAATATGTTTTTTTAATTTTGTTTTTAATAATTCTTTTAAGATATTTTTCAAATCCATCTATTATTTTAATTTTTCAATATTTATTTTATTGGTTCTGGGTCTCTTTTTTCTCCCATTTAGGTTCTTATCTTTTTAAAAGAAAAGGTGATTTTTTTGAATTCCTTTTAATCTCTGGTTTTTGCTTTGTTCCCGGAGTTTTTTCTTCTTTAATTAGTTTATTTATTCCCGGTTTTGCCGTTTCCCCTTTACATATAATTACAAACTTTATTTACCCCTTAAATTTAGGACCCATTTTATTAACAACAGTAAATTTATTTTCCCTGGTTTTTGTTTTATGGATGGACAGTTTATTAATTTTAGCAATAAGCAATTATTATAGATTAACAATAGGAAAATCGGTTTTAGTTACGGTAATAACAATAACTTTATTCTCAACGACCTCTTATTACTTTTATCTTTCGGAGAGTTCTTCTTTAATTTCGGTCTTATTTAGATAAATTAAAATTTTTCTGAGTAATTTAATTGATCCTTGAATTTGCAAATCTCATAAGTTAAAAGAGCTACCCCTAAAACTAAAAACGGTGGCCATATAACAAATTCGATAAACGCCTCATTAAAATTATTTAAATAAATTGTACCTGATTTTGTAGGTGAAAAATATATTCCAAGGAAAAGAGAGTATAAAATAAAGCACCACCCAACTAAAGCAATGAGTATAGGAATTCTAAGAATTTCAAACACATGAATATTTTTTCTTTGAGTTCTGTAAAATTCTCTTTTTAGGGTATAGTTATATTTTTCCATATTAATCCCTTATTTTATTTTAAATTCATTTTACTAATCAATAACACATATTAAGAAAAGTAACGTTAGAAAGAAATTATATAGATCATCTGAACTATTATCTGATTTACTTGCAGCATTTGTGTTAGATCGAGGAAAATAATTATTTTTTGTATGTTTTTTGGATGTTCCCTTTTTTGTTAATCTGAGTATCTTATCTTTTAATTCTTCATCACTATAACTTTTTAATCTTTCAAAAATATTATCGATTTTTCTTTTATAATTTTCGTCAACATTTTCTTTTAATTTATTCAAAGCATCATAAATTTGGTCTTTTTTATTAATAGTAACCCCTAATTTTTTAAAATTATTATAAAGTTCTTCTTTTTTTTCTAAAATACCATTATCATAAAGTTTGGATCCCAATTCTTCTAAATATTTTCTTAGCCTCTCCATATTAATCCCTTATTTTTTTATTTTTACTTTATAGTAGTGAATTAATATTTATAAATATTTCTATACTCGAGTATATATTTAAGAAGGTTTATTTTTCTAAACTTTGAATTCGAAAGTTTTAGACATAAAGATTTTTAAATGGTTTCAGTTTATTATAAAAAAGTAAGATCATTTTTTAGTGGTTGGTATGAAAGTTTTATTTGAGACTAAATCCATATGCCCCGAATGCTTGGAAGAAAAGAAAATAAATATAATTCCCGCAAAGGTTATTGAAGAAGATGGAAAAGCATGGATTACTAAAAAATGTAAGAAACACGGAGAATTTAAAGATTTGTATTGGGAAGATTCCGAAAGGCTTTTATGGGCTTTAGGTTTTTGGTATGATGGGTTAGGCGTAGAAAATCCCAAAGTAAAAAAAGATAATCCAGAATGTCCAAAAGATTGTGGTTTATGTAAAGCACATAAATCGCACACGGTTTTAGCAAATTTGGTTGTAACCAATAGATGTAATTTAAGTTGTTGGTATTGCTTCTTTTATGCCAAAAGAGCCGGTTATGTATATGAACCAAGTTTGGAACAAATCGAATTTATGCTTAAAACCTTAAGAGAAAATAAACCCGTTCCAACAAAAGCTTTACAAATAACGGGTGGAGAACCAACTTTAAGAGAAGATTTGGTTGATATAATCAAATTAGCTAAAAAACTTGGTTTTGAGCATGTTCAAGTTAATACAAATGGTTTAAAAATCGCACAAAACCCAGAAATGGTTAAAGAATGGAGAAAGGCAGGAGTAAACACAATTTATTTAAGTTTTGATGGCGTAACCAAGAAAACCAATCCAAAAAACCATGATGAAATTCCAGATATATTAAACGCTTTTAGAGAAGCAAAAATAGGTGTTGTTTTAGTTCCAACGTTAATCAGGGGTTGGAATGACCATGAAGCTTGGGATATTGTTAAATTTGCCTTAGATAATATAGATGTTGTTAGAGGTGTTAATTTTCAACCAGTTTCTTTTGTAGGTAAAATGCCTTTAAAGGAATTGAGAAAGCAAAGAATTACAATCCCAGGATTTATTAAAATTTTAGAAGAAAAATCCAAAGGTAAACTTTCTCTTAAGGATTTTTATCCCGTCCCTTCTGTGATTCCGATTTCAAAATTAGTTTCAAAGTTAAATAAAAGGCCCGAATTAGAATTTTCAGCACACCCTGCTTGCGGTATGGCGACATACTTGTTTAAAATAAATGGCGATATTGTACCAATAACAAAGCTTGTAGACGTTGAAGGATTTTTTAATTTATCTAAAGAACTGGCAGATTTGGCTGAGAAAAGATTTGGAAAATTAAGAATGGGTTTGAAATTATTAAAATTAAGAAAATTAATTAGCAAAGATGCACCTAAAGAATTACAACTTTCAAATATAATATGGAATTTTATTAAGAGGAGGGATTATAAATCTTTAGGAGAATTTCATTATAAATCCTTATTTATAGGTTCGATGCATTTCCAAGATCCATATAACTTTGATATAGAAAGAGTTAAAAGATGTGTTATACATTATATAAATCCCGATGGTTCCATAATACCTTTTTGTGCATATAACGGATTGCCTTATTTCTACAG
>CAZFVX010000015.1:3476-13916 GCA_964522675.1 uncultured archaeon | reverse complement strand
AGATGTATTCCCATTATTATCTGGTGCCAAAGGAGAAAAAATAGCATTCACAGATAATGTACAAGTATTAACAAATGTTGGTTCAACAGGAGTACATACATTCTTATTGCCTGGTTCTGATACAGCAGTAACAGTAAATATAACAAATATAAATACAACAACAAAAGTAGCAAATATGACAATAACTGATCCACAAGGTACATCCAGTAGTTGGGATGTTTCAAATTCAGGAACAAAGAAAGTTGATGTAGGACAATTAGACTATAATTTCAGTGCAGCTGTAGGAAGTAATGGTCTTAACTTAACAATAGCACCACAAGGTGTTGATTTCAGTAGTTATGGAATAAGTAACGGGTTTGCAGGACAAGCAATAACGACACCAGCAATATTAATCCTTGAAGAAGAAGGTAAAGCATACTTAACAGATACAGATGTACAAAATGCAATAATAGTTGCAACAAGAGAAATAACTGATGGTTCAATAGATGTTGTAGCTCATACAAGTATATCATTCACAGATGCGGCTTATCTAAGTGATTGGCCAGAAACAACAACAACAGATAACTTTGTAAGTGGAGATAGATATGGTGTTGTAGTAAATTCAGATGAATCGGGAGATAAGGTAGATGTAACAATAATGTACCCAGATAATCAAGTAGTAAAGAATGTTGCTATAGGTTCTGATCCTACATGGACAACAGGCACAGCAACTACAGGAGGAACGTATGAAACTGCGGTTCCAATAAAGATGCCTGTTGGTAAATTTGATGATGAGATCGATACAGCAACATTAGACAGAGATATAATATTAGTTGGTGGTCCTTGTGCTAACTCATTGACAGCAACAGTATTGGCAGATGATAACATTACATGTGACACTTGGCCATACTCAAGCGGACAAGCATTATTAAAGATAGACACACTTAATGGCCACAATGTATTAATAGTCGCAGGTACAACCGGTGATGATACAAGAATGGGTGCAAGCTGGTTACAAAACATAGAAGATCATGCAACAGACTTGTCGGGCAAGACATTGGCTGTTGTAACTCAAACATCCGTAGTAGAATCAGTGTAAATTTAATTAAAAGGCACCAAAAAAAAACAAACCCTTACCCTTTATTTTTTATTTTATAAGCTTTTTACTGGAGTTAACAACATTGTTTATTTTTAAATCTTATCTTAATTAATTTTTAATATGCATGTAGCTAAAATGGATGTTTATGGAAATTCAAATATTGGCTTATTTGGTTTTGCAAATGATAGTTTTTGCTTAGTTGGAAATGTGTTTAGGAAAAAAGAAATTAAAATTTTAAAAGATGTTTTAAAAGTCCCCATAATAAAAACTACCCTTGTAGGAACAAGTTTAATTGGCATATTTTCTGTGGGAAACTCTAACGGAATTTTAATCCCTAAAAATTCTTATGAAGAAGAAATTAAAGTCCTAGAAAAGAAATTAAATGTTTTAGTTTTAGAAACTAAATTCACGGCCTTAGGTAATTTAATTTTAACTAATGATAATGGCTGTATAATCTCAAAGAAACTTAAAAAAGAAAAGGAAACAATAGAAAATTTTTTAAGAGTAAGGGTTGAAATTGGAGAAATAGCTGGTTTAGATTTGGTTGGTTCTTTGGGAATAGCAAATAATAAGGGATGTCTTGTACATTCAAAAGCAACTAAAGAGGAAATAAAACTTATAGAAAAAATTTTAAAAGTTCCCGTAAAACCAGGAGTAGTAAATTTTGGCTCCCCCTGGGTTTCTTCTGGTATAATAACAAACTCTAATGGTTTTGTTGTTGGCAATTTAACAACGGGACCAGAAATTGGTAATATAGACGAAGCATTAGGGTTTTTATGAAAAAAATAAAACCAATTTATTTAATACTTTTAACTTTTTCCTTTTTTATAATACTCCATTCCTTTTTAAAATTTCACTTTATTTTATGGGACGAGGCCGTTTATATTGGAATAGGAAAATATATTTATTCTCTTGGAAAGTTTGGTTTATGGGAAGATATAAGGCCTTTGGGTTTGCCTTTATTAATAAGTTTTCTATGGGTTTTAGGTTTAAAAGAAATAGTTTTTATCGATTTATTAATAATTTTACCGTTTTCCCTTGGAACAATTTACTTGGTTTATTTAATGGGTAAAAAATTATTTAATGAGAATATTGCTCTTCTTTCTTCTTTGCTTTTGGCAATTACACCAGTCTTTTTTTATAATACTTTTAAAATTTTAACAGAAATACCTTCTAGTTTTTTTGCTTTGCTTGCCATTTATTTCTTCCTTAAGAAAAAATTTTCCCTTTCGGGTATTTTTTCGGGAATTTCTTTTATGTTCAAGTTTCCACAAGGTCTTTTATTATTTATTTTCTTAATAATTTTATTCTTTGAAGAAAAAAAGTTTTTAAAAATAAGGAATCTATTAATTTTCTTTTTAATTCCAGTTATTCCATTTTTAATTTTTAATCAAATTGTTTATGGAAATTTCCTTTATACCTTCATAAGGGCTTTAAAACATCAATCTAGTCCAATTTATATCGTTAAAAATCCTTTATTAAACCTTTTTTACTACCCAATTTATCTTTTTTCAGAAAATTTAATTTTAATATTCTTTTTGTTTTCCTTAATTAAATGGAAAAAAATAAAAATTCATATCCCTTTAATATTTTTATCCTTTTTACTTTATTTTACATTAATTCAAAATAAACAATTAAGATTTTCTTTATTATTTTTACCTTATCTCGCTTTATTATCCAGTTATGGATTTTTCTGGTTTTTTGAGAGAATAAGAAAAAGTAGAACTTTAATTTTTTTCTTTTTAATTTTTACTTTTCTTAGTTTTTCTTTATCGATTTATTTTGATTTTCACCAATTTCATAGGTTTCCAGTAAAGGAACCAGAAATTGTAAGCGAATACTACAAATTCTTTCCGAAAAACTCCGTTATTCTTTCAAGCGATCCCGTTTTTGTTGCGTATTCTGACATAAAACTACTACCATATTATAATTCAATTTATACGGCAGAGGAACTTTATGAAAGTTATAAGGATCAAGCTCAATTTATTGCTTATAACGGAAATTCATTCCCCTGTACAAACCCGGAATGTGAAAGGTTAAAAGAAGAGTTTTTCAATAAAATTAAAAAGGAAAATGAATTAATTTTTTCAAAGAAATACGAAGAAACGAAATACATCTTTAAAATTAAGTAAATTCTGGATTTATGTCGTCAAAAGTTGTTTGCTCTGGAAATTCTTTCATTAATTTATAACCATAGGGATAAGAAACAGAATGAAATAAAATTGCTTTATGCTTTTTATCTTCTTTAAGCCACGATCTAACATTATAATAATCATTTGAATTAAAAACCCTAACGGCCAAGACATTACCATTAACTTCTCTTACTTTTTCAACAACCTTATTCATTTGATTGAAACCATTTATTGTCACATAAGAAACATTTATATCTATAAACCTTTTTAATTGTTTAAAGTAAATCTCTGGAGTTTTATAATAAGTTAATCCCGGTTTATCAGAGGCGTTCATAACAACAAAAGTTTCATTTAAACTAAATTCTAATGGTCTTTTCCCTAAAATTACAGAATCATTTAAAACTTTTATGGGAGGAGAACCCAACACTAATGCCTTGCTCCCTAAAAGCAAAGGTAAATATTTATCGGTGAAACAAATAGTTTTAATTCCTTTTTTAGATAAATAAAAGGCGGCCTTAACTTTTCCTGGATGGTCGCAACATCCAACGACAACATCAGTTTTATATCTTATTGCTTGTTCAACTAACATATTTATTCCATGCGTATCAATTATAACGGCTAGATCTTTTCTTAAAAACCTTGTTGTGGGATATAAAACTTTATCTATGGGAACCTCAAACATAAAAACCCCATTTTCATTTGGTGCATACCATTTATTTCCAAATTTTTTAACTAAAGTCCCAGAAGCAATTTTATGTTTTAAACCGATTTTCCTTATTTCTTTTATTCTTCCCCCTTCATGCCATCCAATTTCAGGCAAAAGTTCACTTTTATTATAAAACAATCTTTCTGAAAACACGGTTAATAAATTGCTATTGTTAAGGGGATTCACATAAATTTGATAACTTAACCAGTCCCTATTTACTCTATCTACTTGAGACACTAAAATATTAGATTTATTTAATTCGATATAAGAATTTCCAATTATAATTTTACTCATATTTTCTGGGATCGTTAAATTAAATTCGGGAATTTCTGAAAAATTCACTTTAAATTCAATTTCTTGATTATAAGCTAATTTTTTATCTATTTCTGCTCTAAAACTATTATTTAATTTTTCCCATTCATTTGAAGCCTTTAATAAAAATTCTTTTCTATCCTTTCCACAGCCAATAGAAGCTATGGTTTCGTAAATTATTGCGTTTTCTTCGGAGTTATTTGAAATAGATTTCTCATAATAGTTTAAAGAATCACAGATTAACTTATCATTTCCCGAAAGTCTACCTAAAATTAATAATATGTCCCCCTTTGCGAAATTAGATATATTTTGGTTTAATAGTTCAGTTAAATTTCCCATGAAATTTACCTCATTCATTCCAGTTCTATTTAGCACAAAATTAAAATCATAACCCTTTGCATAATTATCTATATAAAAACTTTTCGAGAAAAATAAGAACCAAACAATTATTAAACCAATTAATCCCAAAAATACAAAAATTAATATTTTTTTAAACATGTTTTCACTTATGAACATTTAAGTTTCTTTATTAATAAATTATTATGAAGGCAGTAGTAAAGGAAAAAATTTTAAAAAATAGATTTATCCTATTTCTTTATGCTTTTTCAACTTTCTCTTTTGTTTTTATTCATTATTTTAATATAATTGGTTGGGATTTTGCGGTTTATGTTTTAAATGCAAAATACTTTTTTGATAACGGGTTTTATTTTGAGTTACTGAGACCGCCTTTAACGCCAATTTTAATTGGGCTATTTTCTATTTTCGGCTGGCTAAACGCAGAATATATTTACATAATTTTTGTTTCAACTTTTTATTTATTTTCTTGCTTAAAATTATGCGAGGTTTTAAACATTGATAAAAAATTATTTTACGCCCTTTCTTTGAACCCGGTTTTAATATTTTTCGGCTTACTTGAAGGAACAGAATTAATTTCCTTGGCTTTGCTTCAATTTTTCATTTATTTTATTCTTAAAAAAGATTCTTTAAAATCTGGATTAAGTTTGGGTTTAATGAGTTTAATCAGGTATTCAAATTTTGTTTATTTTCCTTTAATACTTTTCACTAAAAATCTCAAAAAAATTTTAATTTCAGTTTTGATCTTTATAATAGTTTTTTCGCCTTGGCTGCTGTTTAATTTTTATGAAACAGGGAGCCCTCTAACTAGTATAGCAGATCATTATGCATTAAATATAAAATACAGGGATTATTTATTTACTTTCTTTAAAGCTGAGGATTTTTTACTTGTAACAAATTACCTGTTACCGTTTTTCATAATTGGTTTATGGTTTAAGTTTAAAGGGAAGTTTGAATCCAAAGACTGGATTATGCTTTTTATTTTCTTTTTCACTCTTTTTTTATATATTCGAACTCCTTCCAAAACACCCAGATATTTATTTTCCCTTATTCTACCCTTGGTTTATTTCTCTTTGCCCGTAATTGAAAGATTAAAAATCAGGGCAGAATATATTGGTTTTTTGAATATTTTCATAGTAATGCTTTTATTTTTATTTCCAAATCCATTTTTTACTCCCTCAAATCCGTTAGATTATAAAATAGAAACAAACTGTATGACAAGTTCAAATAGATGGGCATATCTTAATTATTTTGGAATACCATCAGAACCACCACCAAGAGAATGGAAAGTTAATGAATATATAAACAAAGGTTATAGAATTGTTTTGTATAAATATGAAAAAGAATTGAATTATGCTACAAATGAAACCTTTTTGAAAAGTTTTCCCATAATAAAGGAAACAGAAAAATATATAATTTTAGGAAATGAAAGTTTATGCTTACCACCCTATACTTTCAACAAAACATATATACAGCAATTGAACGAAATTTTTTATCCAGAATATATAGAAACAGACCCCTGTAAAATATTATTTCCTGAGTTTGTCTGCAATATATTTTAAATAAAAAAATACAAAAAATAAATATGCTAAATATATTTGATATCCTTTATTACATTTTAATTTACTTTACTTTATTCGTATCAATATTTTGGTTTATAATATTTTTTGAAAAAAAAGATAAAATACATGAAAACCCAAAAACTCCAAAAAATTTACCAGAAATAACAATTTTAATACCCGCTTATAACGAAGAAAAAAGCCTTCCTTCAGCGATTAATTCCGTTTTAAATCAAAACTATCCCAAAGAAAAAATAAAAATTATTATTATAGATGATGCTTCTACAGATGAAACTTACGAAGTTGCTAAAAAATTTGCAAATAAATACAAAAATATAAAAGTTTTAAGACATAAAGAAAACAAGAGAAAGGCAGCAGCTTTAAATACGGGTTTAAAACACGTTAATTCTGAATTAATAGGTTTTTTAGATGCCGATTCTGTTTTAGAAAAAAATTCATTAATTAATATGATTGGCTATTTTAATGATAGCAAGATGGCTGGTGTTATCCCCGTTATAAAACCAAAGAAAAGCTTAACATTTTCTCAAAAATTACAAAAAGTTGAATACACTTTTACTGCATTAGTTAGAAAACTTTTAACTTTTTTAGATTCCTTATATATAACCCCCGCCTTTGCCCTTTATAAAACAAAAATAATTAAAAAAGTTGGTGGGTGGGATGAGGAAAACTTAACAGAAGATTTAGAAATTGGATTGAGATTAAAATCCAATGGGTATAAAATTGAAACTTGTATGAATGCTGAAGTTAAAACAAATACACCCCTTAAATTTAAAGATATGTGGTCTCAAAGAATAAGATGGTATAGAGGATTTATTCACAATTCAAGAAAATATAAACACATATTTTTTAATCCGAAATTTAAAGATTTGGGTTTATTAGTTCTTCCTTATCAATATATAGCAATAATTTTAACGATACCAATAATTTTATATGGTTTTTATCTCACAGTGAGAGATTTTTGGACGAGTTTCTTTAAATTTTATTTCATAGGTTTTGATTTACCTTATTTTTTAACTCATTCTTTTAATTTTTCAGGTATTTTAAATTTTAATACAAGTCTCTTTATCGTTACAGTCATTCTCCTTATTTTACTCATTAAATTTGGAAGCAATGAAATAAAAGAAAATATAGGTAAAATAGAATATTTAATATACATTCCTCTTTATCCTTTTATAAATATAATAATTTGGATATTTGCAATATTTTATGAAATAACTAAACGTGAATATAAATGGTAAATAAAAAACCATATATTATTGCGGGAATTTTTTCTTTTCTAATCTTTTTCCTAGGTTTTTCCTTAGGGTTTTCCATTTTAAATTTACAATTAGAATCTCTTAGAACGGAAATGGATAGAAATGAATTAGATATAAGAAATTTACAATTAGAACTCATTTTTCTTAACACATTAGATAATGAAACTTTTTGTTCCTATTTAAACGATAGAATTTATCAAATTGAAAAAAATATTGGAGAATTGGGTAAAAAAGTTGTAAATCCAGAAAAGTTTAATGAAGAATATTTTGATATAATAAGAAGAAGATATTCTGTTTCTTTAATCCAGGACTGGCTCCTTTCCAAAGAACTAATTAATAGATGCAATGTAACGAGAATAAATGTACTTTATTTTTTTAAAATAAATTGTGACCCATGTATTTATCAAGGTTATGCTTTAGATTATTTGGTAGAAAAAAATAAAGAAGAAAATATTAAAGTTTATGCTTTAGATAAAGATTTAGATGAACCAATAATTCAATTACTTGTAAAAAAATATAACATAACGAGAGCACCAACATTAGTTATTAATGATAAAAAATATGAAGGTTTTCAAAACAAAGAAAAACTTAAAGAAATATTTTGTGGTATTAATAAAAATTTAAACATTTGCTAATTATTTATTTTTAACATCGGTTTTTACTTCTTTGGTTTTAGATTTTTCTTTTTTCTCGATCTCTTCTTTTATCTTTGGCTTTTCTTTTGATTTCTTTTCCTCACTTTTTCCTTTTTCCTCTGGCCTCTCTTCTTTTTTACCGCTTATTTTTTCCTTTAAACCTTTAATTATCCCCTTTTCTTCTTTAATTTCTTTTGGTTCTTCTGGTAATCTTGCAAATACAATACCCTCTTCATCCTTTTCAGCTAAAACTTTTATTTTTGCGGGAGGTTTTTGAACACCTCTGAACCAAACCTTTTCATTTAATTTTTGAGAAATTTTAACATCTTTTGCTTTCATGTGTTTAGTTAGAAATAATTTAATTGCTGTAACAGCCCTTTTTGCTCTTTTTCTTCTTGCTACTTTTAACCACTCCTTTCTTAAGGGAATTACATACAATCTTTCTTTAGTTTCGGGCATAATTCACCTTTTTTACTCTTTTAATTTATCTCTTCTCCAATTTCTTGTTCTAATTCTAATCCTTCTAGTTCTGGCTCTCTTTAATCCAAATTTTCTTATATCAGCCCATCTGGGAGCTGATTTTAATTTACTTTTCGCAATTAATCTTAATTTTCTTCCGAGTTTCTCTACCATTTTATTTCCTCTTTATTTTAAAGTCCTTTTTTTCTGATAATATTTGCAATACACTTTTTAATTTCTCATCTGTTACTCTTTCAAGCTTTCCCGATTGATAAATTTGGATTAAATATAATTCTACTTGTTCCGCAAGTTCTGGTTTAACTAATCTTACTCTATTTAACCTTTCTAATGCTTCTTTAGTTAATATTTGACCTAAAACTTTTTTCTTTAAAATTTCTAATTGTTTTAGTTGTTCCAATTGATCAGGATCTATGCCATTCATTTTTACTCCTTTATATTTTTTGCTATTTTATCTAAAAAGGATTGACCTTTTGGTGTTATTACCCTGCCTTTACCTTTTTCTATTTTCACGAATCCAGCAGATTCTAATTGTTGTAAAATTTTTCTTATAATTTTCCCAGAAGCCTTATATTTATGTTCTGTTTTATGACCTCTGTCTCTCCTACCACCATAAATCTTTCTAAGTCTGTTAACACCTATTTTTTCTCCTAAATAAAGTTTTCTTAATATTGATGCTGCCCTTAACCACCACCAGTTTTTTTGTTGGGGTGGCCTTTCTTTATGTACACCCGTTTTAACAAATTTTGCCCATTCTGGCATCTCAAACTCTTTCATTTTTTCCAATTCTTCTGCAACCTTTTTTATTAATTTATCTGCGGGTAAATCCCTTGCTAACATAAAATCCCCTTTTTAATTAATATCTCTAATATTAATAAATTAAATATAAAAACTTTAAGGTTTCATTAAAATAAAAAATTTATACTTTTAAAAGTATAATATTATATTAAAAAAAGTATGAAAATATTAACTAACGAAGAATTAAAAATAGTAAATTTGTTTAGAGAGAATTTATTTAGAGAATATACTATAAGAGAAATAATGAATGCTGTTCATAAAAATTCTTATAGTTGGATATTTAAAACCGTAAAAAAACTAAATAAATTAGGAATGATAAATATAAAAAAGAAAGGAAACTCCAATATATGTTCTATAAATCTCAACAATTATTCCACAATAACTTATCTTTCTCTTATTGAACAAATTAATTGGAAATTAAAAAAATTACCTCAAAAGAACATTCTTGAACTTATTAATTCAATTCCTTTATCTTATTTTACTTTTATAATTACGGGCTCTTACGCTTCTGGAAAGGCAACAAAGAAATCAGATTTAGATATTGTGGTATTAACCGAAGATAATATAGATACAAAAAAAATTTTAACGATTTTAAAAAATAAAGGTGAATTAATGATTCCAGAAATTCATCCTTATGTATTTACTAAATCTGAATTCATGCAAATGTTATTAAGTGATGAAGAAAATTATGGTAAAATGATTTTTAAAAACAATTTAATTATTTTTGGCGCTGAAAATTATTATTTAATTATAAAAGAGGCTATTAGAAATGGATTCAAAGGCTAAACTTTATTTAGAAAGGGCGGAAAATGAATTTCGATTGTCTAAAGCTATTTTCAATTTATCAAAAATTGAAAAAATTAAAGTTCA
Source organism: uncultured archaeon (assembly GCA_964522675.1). Classification (GTDB taxonomy): domain Archaea; phylum Aenigmatarchaeota; class Aenigmatarchaeia; order QMZP01; family CAZFVX01; genus CAZFVX01. The sequence continues at coordinate 3,718 of CAZFVX010000015.1, read as the reverse complement.
ATTAGAGGCAAATCCTAATGATACTTTTTATTCTGCGGTGATCTCACATTGCTATTATTCTATTTTTTATTCCGCTAAAGCTATTCTTTTAATAAAAAATATAGAAACCAAGAGTCCAGAAATTCATAAAAAGACGTTTGAAGAATTTAAGAAAAATTTTGTTGATAACGGAGAACTTGATACAGAATTATTAAAGATATATAAAAAAATGATTATTAGGGCCGATGAACTTTTACATTTAT
>CAZFVX010000015.1:0-3376 GCA_964522675.1 uncultured archaeon | reverse complement strand
TTATAAAAAGAAAGCATTAATTAGATTTTTTTAATTTTTTCTCTTTTCTATAAGGATATCTCATTACATGTCCACAATCGAGACATTTCATGATAACCGCTTGCTGAGAAACTCTTGTCCTCACTCTTAAATTTACTCCGGGAACTAAATAATGATGGCATTTTTTACAAAACTTCCTTTTTAATTCCCTGGGGATTCTAACATTATATCTCATTCCAATTTTTCTCGCAAGTTCCACGTATCTATGAGACCTTTCTGGGTGTTCTTTAAACTCTTTTTCAGCTAAATCAAATAAAATTTTAATTCTTTCCTTTGCTATATCTTTTTGCCACTTTGGTTTTACCCCTCTCCCTCTCTGGCTTTTCTGAGGCATATTTAAGTAGTGATTTTTAAAAATAAATTCTTACAATCATTTTTTGGTTGGGGTTTTTCATTTTCTTTATTATTTCTTCTTTAATTTCGTGGGCAGATTTATTTGCCTTTATCCCTAAAGTTCTTCCATCCATCCAGTTAGATTTCCTAATTACAATATCCTTTTCGTGATTTAATTCCAAATCTTTGTGTCCATAAAAGATAATTTCATCCCTCAAGTGATTAACAATTATTTCCATTTTTATTTTCTTCCCTTCCCAGATGGCTTTTTTTAACTCTTTAGATAAATCCTTACACGCCTTGTTTGCTTTTATACCGATTATGCAATCCCCCTTTAAACCAAGTTCAGAATCTTTTGTAAACTCGAAGGTAGTCCTATGCTTCCCCGTTATATTTTCATGTCCATAAACAACAATTTCTTCGACTCCCACGAAAATCATCCTTATTGGATTTTCCTTCCTATTGTTATGTATCCCGTGTGTGCAATCATTTTTGTTTTTGGTCTCGTGAAATCCCCCACGTTATAATCCCTCACTAGAACCTCAAATGTTTTTTTAGAAAAGTTTTTCATTTCTTTATAAACTTTTTTAACTTGTTCTATGTAGGGAGAGTAAACAACTAAAAATCCCCCGATTTTCAAAGCCTTTTCTACTATTGGAATAACCTTTTCAGCGTTTTTTAAATCTAAAATAATTAAATCTAAATCCTTTTCTTTAGCTTCCCTAACATCCTTATTTTTAATTTCGATATTTTTTAGTCCCGAGTTTTCAATATTTTTCTTTGCAACTTCATAAAAATCTTTCCTAATTTCATATGTATAAACCTTTCCCTTAGGAACTAAATTTGCGAAAAATAATGCCAAAAAACCAGAACCTGAGCCAGCATCTAAAATCTTCCAATCGGGCGAAACTCCAACATATCCCGCAATAAAAGAACAATCTTTTAAAGAAATTATTTGCGGTATTCTTTTTAATCCCTTTTGCAAAAAATCAATGAATTTTGGCTTTACAACAAAAAATTTATTTCCTAAATGGGTTTCAACTTCACTATTATAATTTTTCCCTATCAAACTTCCCAAATCAATTATCCCAAACTCTGTTTGAAAGTTTTCATTTCTAACTTTAACTAAAAAATTCTTTTTCCCTAAAAGCAAGACTTTATCCCCTTCTTTAATTTTTTGTTTCATATTTTAACCTTTAGTTAAATTATTTATAGTTCTAAATTTAATTAATATTTAGGTGAAAATGAAAAGAATTTCTACGGGCATTTCGGGGTTAGACAAATTGGTTGGTGGCGGATTTATCCAAAATTCCATTATTTTATTATCTGGTGGTCCGGGAACCGGAAAAACAATTTTCGGTCTTCAATTTATTTGTTCTAACGCTCTTAAAGAACCAGGGGTTTACGTGACTTTAGAGCAAACATCAGAAGAACTAAGGGAGCAAATGAAACAGTTTGGAATGGACATCGAAAGGTTGGAAGATAAAAATAAAATAAGCATTTTACAAATAGAGGAAGTTGATATAGAAAGGATATTAAGAATGGTGGAAAGTGAAGTAAAAAGAATTAACGCAAAAAGATTGGTTATCGATTCCCATACGGCTTTAATGGATTTTGCTTCCACGTTTAAAGAAGGAATAAGAGAACTTTCAAGTTATATAATTTACTTAAAAGAAACTTTGGGTTTTGGCCCGGGTGAAAGAGAAATAATAAGGAAAACGGCAAAGAAAACAATTGAATTTTACAAAAAACTCGGTTGCACAACTTTATTAATTTCAGAAGTTTCAAAAGAAGGGGAATTTAGCAAGGACGGGGTTACAGAGTATTTAGTGGACGGGATAATTAGTTTAAATTTCCTTTCAGAAGGCTTTCCGAGATCTTTAAATATAAGGAAAATGAGAAGAACTAAACATGGATTGGATGCATACCCAGTAGAAATTTCAAAAGAAGGTTTAATTGTTAAAAAATCACCTAAAATTTAAGAAACAATAAATTCGCAATGAGGATTTAAACACGCCGCACACATGTTCTCTTTACATTTTACTTTCTTTTTAAACCAAAAATTAAAAAATTCCTCAAAAACTCCCGTTAAAAAATAATCTATTGGCTTTTCTTGTTTTCCAAAAATTTTAACATAATTTTCTGCGAATTTATTTTTATTTACTCGAATATACGCTTTCCCTTCTAAAGATTTAACTTCTATTTGTCCAAAACCAAACAAATCTAATAAATTTATCCAGTTTTCAAATATTTCTACCCTTTCCTTTGAAAAACCCTTTACCGTTTTTATCAAAGAATTTGAGAATGATTTTCCTCTTAAATAAATAATTTTTAATCCCCTTTCTCCAAATTCTTTTTTTAACTCCTCTTGCATTTTTACAAATTCTTCTAAATTAAAAAGAAAAAAATTTTTTCCCAATATTTTAATTTCCCCTTCATTAAATGTTATTTGTCTTAACCATAACAGCCTTTTAAAAAAATATGATAACATGGCAATCCCTAAATCTCTCTTATTTTTTTCATTCTCACCCAAACATCATAAGTTAGTGTTTCCTCTTTTTTTGAGGTAAATTCAATTCCAGATTTTAGCATCTCTCTTATTTTCTCATCCTTCACAACTTTGTCTAATGTCCTTTTTAATGCTAAAACGAATTTTTTTGCCGATTCTAAATTTATGAAATGGGCAGATATTGCCGAAGGCGCTTGAACCATTATTTCTAAAAGTCCCCCAGAAAAAATAAATCTTTTAAATAATTTTTCTTCAATTATATCTTCCCCAATAAAATAAAATTCCTTCTTATAATTTTTTTCAAGAATCTCAACGAACTCCAAAAGTTTTTTCTCAGCCAAATCAATTTTTTCAAAAGATTTCTTTAACCCAATTCTTTTTAAATCAGGCCTAACGGTAAAAGGAAGAACCTCGGGCAAATCTATTAAAATTACATTATAATGTTGAATTTTCATTTTCTCTATTAATTATTAATTTAAAAAGAATAAATATCTT
>CAZFVX010000014.1:0-14152 GCA_964522675.1 uncultured archaeon | reverse complement strand
AACATTAAAAGTTTCAAATAATGTTCAGGTAAGAAAGAAGATAACTGATTATAAAAATAATTTAATTTAACAATTTCTAAAACACTGGAATTAATTTCCATATTATAAATTTAAATTCTCTATTTTTAAATGGAATAAAATGAAAAAAATAATATTTGTTACAAAAAATAAGGGTAAATTTCTTAGTGCGAAAATTCAATTAGAAAAATTTGGAATTGAACTTGTTCAAAAAATATTAGATTTTGATGAACCAAGAACTAACGATTTATATGAAATAACTAAAAAGAAAGCTTTAGAAGCAAGTAAAATTTTTAATAAACCTTTAATTGTTGTGGATGCCGGTTTTTTTATTCACTCCTTGAACGGATTTCCTGGAACTTATGTTAATTTTATTTTAGAAACAATTGGTATAGAAGGTATCTTAAAACTAGTGGAAGGAAAAGAAAGAAAATGTGAGTTTAGAAATGTGTTAGGTTATTGGGAGCCTGGAACTAAAGAGCCAATTTTATTTGAAAGCGGGGTTTTTGGAACAATATCAGAAAAACCTCATGGGATTATGAAAGATTCTTATTGGTCACCATTATTTTTAATTTTTATTCCCAAGGGTTTTGAAAAAACTTTGTCTCAACTTAATGTAGAAAAATATTGGAAAAATAAAACAAAAGAGAACTCTTGCTTTATTAAATTTGGTGAATGGTTTAGTGAAAGGGATAAAATATGAAACCAATCGTAGAACTTAAAAATATTTATAGAACATTTGGTGAGGGAGAAGCTTTAACCAGGGTTTTAAAGGGAGTAAATTTAAAAATTTATCCGGGAGAATTTGTTGCTATTATGGGACCTTCTGGTTCTGGAAAATCAACATTAATGTATCAAATAGGACTTTTAGATAAACCAACAAGTGGAGAGGTTTATATTAAAGGAGAAAAAACTTCTGAAATGGATGAAAATAAAAAAGCAGAGTTAAGAAGAAAAACCATTGGTTTTGTTTTTCAGCAATTTAATTTAATACCAACTTTAACGGTTTTAGAAAATGTTGAAATACCAATGATTTTGCAAAATTTAAATGAGAAAGAAAGAAAGAAAAGAGCAAAAGAAATTTTAAAAAGTTTAGGTTTGGGAGAAAGATTAAATTATTATCCAACTCAGCTTTCAGGTGGGGAACAGCAAAGGGTTGCCATTGCAAGGTCTTTAGCAAATAATCCAGAATTAATTTTAGCGGATGAGCCCACTGGAAATTTAGATACAAAATCGGGACAAAATGTTATGGAAATTCTTAAAGAACTAAATAAAAAAGGGAAAACAATAATTTTTGTTACGCACGACCCCAATTTAGCAAAACAAGCACAAAGAATAGTTCATATAAGAGATGGTGAAATTATTAAAGATTAATTTATAATTTTCTAATTCTAAAAATTTTATATGAAAGTTCCTTTACCTCAACCTTTGAATTCTTTATTAGGCGGTTTAGAACCAAAAGCAATAACTAATTTTTATGGAGCCCCGGGAACGGGGAAAACAAATATTTGCTTACTTGCGTGTTTAAATTGTGTAAATAATGGCGGAAAAATAATTTATATAGATACCGAAGGTGGATTTTCTTTAGAAAGACTAAAACAATTAACACTAGATTATGAAAAAGTTTTAAATAAAATCACTTTAATTGAGCCAAAAAATTTTAAAGAACAAGGAAAGATAATTAGAAATTTAAAAAATGTAGAAGCGAGTTTAATAATTCTTGATTCAATTGTCGCATTATACAGATTAGAGTGTGCGGATCCAAATATAGAAGCTTTAGAGGCCAATAGAGAATTATCAAAACAATTATCAATTCTTTCTAATATTGCAAGAGAAAAAAATATACCAATTTTAATAACGGCCCACACATTTAAAAATTGGAATACAGGTAATAATGAAATAATTGGTGGAGATACAATTAAATATTGGTCAAAATCAATGATTTTTTTAGAAAAAACAGGAAAAACTTCAGAAAGAAAAGCAACAATAATAAAGCACAGATCTCTTCCGGAAGGAAAAGAAGTTAAATTTATGATTGTTCAAAATGGAATAAAACCTTCAGGATTTAGAATTTTTTAAATTCCATTTCTCCTTTGTTTTACAGTTCGGATCTAAGCACATGAAAAATGGTTTTCTTCCCTTTCTTATAACTTCAATTATTGGTGTTTTACATTCTGGACAAACCCTTTTTGTGTGTTTAATTAAAGCATTTTGAGGTAAAGGATAAATATTTTTACATTTTGGATAATTTGAACAACCAACAAATTGTTTGTTTGTTTTATGGGATTTTATTATTTTTAACTCTGCTCCACATTTTGAACAAATACCAAGTTCATGTTCTTCTTTTATTGTTTCTTTTAAACTTTCTAATAATTTTTTCCCTATTTTTTCTTCATTTTCTTTAAATTTTTGTAAAATTTTTGTTAAATGTTTTTTTGCCTCTTCGATTACTTTTTCCTTTTTGATTTCATTTTTTTCTATCGCTTCCATTTCTTCTTCAAATTTTCTTGTTAAATCTACAGAAAGAATTTCAGGACAATATTCCTCTAATGCCCTCACAATCGCCTTTCCAAGAATAGTTACTTTTATTGACCTACCTTCAATATAATCCCTATCATAAAGTGTTTGTAAAATTTGTGCTCTCGTGGCTTTTGTTCCTAAACCCAAATCTTCCATTTCTTTCAAAATGGACGCTTGAGTAAATCTATTTGGTGGTTGTGTTTCTTTAGAAAGAATTTGAATTTTTTTAACTGTTACAATATCTCCAATTTTCATTTCGGGCAAAGGATTATCTTTAAATTTTACATAAGGTTGATAGAATTCAATCCAATTCGCTTCAATTGTCACTGTTCCCGAAGTAACAAAAATTTCATTATTTACATTTATCTTTACATTTAAACTTTCTCTGATTGCGGGTTCGGCAAAAACGCACAAAAATCTTTTAACAATTAAATCATAAATCTTCCTTTCTTCCTTACTTAATTTTTTAGGTAAATTTCCAGTTGGATATATTGCGGGATGTGCTGGATCTGTTTTTTTACCTTCAAAGGGTTTTAATTTTTTTCCCAAAAGTTTTTTACATAGTTCAGAATATTCTTCTTGTTTTGATAAATTTTCTAATATGAATTTATATCCAATTGTTGGAGGTAATTTCTGACTTGAGGTTCTTGGATAACTAATTAATGCTTGCTCATACAAACTTTGAGCAATATCTAAAGTTTTTCTTGGTGAATAACCAAAGTGGTTGTATGCTTCCCTTTGTAAACTTGTTAAATCAAATGGTGGATATGGAAATTGTTTGTATTTTTTCCTCTCCAAGTCTTCAATAAAACCATTTTTCCCCTCGCATTTTTCTAAAACTTCTTTGGTTTCGTTTTCATCCCAAAATTTATCTTTAATGTGTAAAGCTTTGATTGTCTTCTGATTTACAATACCATTTAATTGTATTTGCCAAAAAGGTGTTGGAACAAATTCTTCAATTTCCCTTTCCCTTTTTTCTAAAATTGCTAAAGTTGGGCCTTGAACTCTCCCCGTAGATAAGGTTTTATATCCTTTAGCGCTTTCTAAAGATAATGTTAAAGCTCTTGATAAATTAATTCCAAAATAAAAATCTAAAAAATGTCTTGCTAAGCCCGCTTCTGCTAAACCATATTCTATGTGGGGAAGTATATTTTCATATGATTTTATTAAATCGTGTTTTGTTAGTGTGGAAAATTTCATTCTTTTAACATTTTTTAGAAATTCCTCCAAAGACATGTTTTCTGGTTTACATAAAAATCTTAAAATATTATATGCTATAACCTCTCCCTCAACATCAAAATCGGTCCCTACAATAAATTCTTTAGCTTCTTTTGCAAGTTTTTTTATGTTATAAAAATATTTTTTTGAAAATCTGGATTTTTTATTTATTTCAAACACTGGTCTCCACTCAACATTAAATATGGGATATTTCCATCTTCCATCACCGTTTTTCTCGGTTAAGCTAAACAAATGACCAACGGCGGGAACAGTTAAAAAAGTTTTTCCTTCTCTTTTAAATTTAAAATAATAAACTCCTCCAAAACCAATTTTTGAAACCTTATCCTCGGCTAAAGCGCTTGCTATTCTTAATGCAGTTTTTGGCTTTTCGGTTATTATCAAAGAATACATAAATTACTAAAAATAGTTAGGATTTATAAAACTTTTCTAAGTGAACATGATTAATGATGATGTTAAATAAAAAAGAGAAAGAATTAAATATTGTATGGTTGACTTGAGTTCCAAACTCTTTCAAAGAAATTTCCTAAAACATCCCTCACGGCATGTGAAGATGATGTCCAAAATGCAACATCTTGTGTGCTATGAACTTCTTTATCGTTTGTCAATGCAAACATCAGGTGTTGATTATCAATCATTAAAATTCTTCCCATGGGGGAATCAATGTGTCTTAATTCAGCGATCTGAGATAAATTTCTTACCGCTTCATTATCACTTAAAGGAGCAGCTATTCTTATTTTAACACCGTTTTTGTTTAATTTTTTCAAAGTATTAAAGTGTACAGAAAAAAGTTCATTTAAGCCGTCTTCCGTTAAAAGCATGTCTACATTTTCTTTTGCATTTTTAAGTATAAACTGCAAATGCTGGTTTATCGAATGTTTACCTTTAAAGCATCCAAGCATATCTGTTGGTTGTAATACATCAATACCTTCATTATATAACTGTTCTAATTTGTTTATTGCATCGGAGTTTTTCAGTTTTTCGATCTTCTCAATTAATTCTTCGTGCTTTTTTTGTAAATTTTGTTTTGTTCTTTCTAATGCTTCTCTTGGTGGAAGCGCAACAAACTTAATTGGTTTTGAAGGCTGAATGACCACAAATCCCTTTTCTGCCAAACTCTCAAGCACATCATAAGATCTAGACCTCGGGACGCCAGCCATTTCTGATAATTCTCCGGCAGAAGCAACTTTTTTTGCTAACAATGCCACATAAAGTTTTCTTTCATAAAGATTTAAACCAATTCTTTTTAACTCATCTAAAACTTCAACTTCTATCATACAATCCCTTATTTTTAATTAAATTTAAAGTGTTATGTTAATTTTTATTTAAATATTTAAATATTTTACTATTTTGTTCGGATTAAATTTCTATAATTTTTATTATAAATAGATTTATAAAATTTTATTATTTTCTACTTTGAGATTCATATAAACTTTTTACTCTTTCGATCGTGTCCGCCTCTTCGGGGCCTTTATCTTCCCTAAATCTTTCCAATCTGGGAAATCTTAATGCAAAACCAGATTCGTAATTTGGGGATTTTTGTATTTCTTCATAGGCAACCTCAACAACGATCTTTGGTTTTATTTCAACATTTTTCCCTTCTTCTTTGATAATTAATTCCTTTAATTTTTTTGTTGCTTCTTCGAAAAGTTGGTCAGAAAGACCCGTACCCATTTTTCCACAAGGTAAAAATTTTCCCGTATCGGGATCTCTACATGCTAAAATAAATGAACCAAGCCATTTTGCTCTTCTTCCTTCACCCCACTGAGCACCAATAATTACTAGGTCTAAAGTTTCCATTACCGGCTTAACTTTATACCAATAACCAACCCTTTTTCCCGCTTGGTATTTTGCATCTAAGTTTTTAACCATCACACCTTCTTGTTTAAAATCTAATGCTTCTTTATAAAACTTATTTGCTTTTTCTAAATCTTTTGTAATTAATTGTTTTGCAAGCTCAACTTTTCCTGGAATTGTTTTTACGATTTTTTCTAAGATTTCCCTTCTTTCTTTTAAGGGCTTTTCGAGTAAAGTTTCACCGTTTAAATAAACAATGTCAAAAAGATTTATTTGGATTGGAATTTCCTTAACCATTATTGGTATATCATATTTTCTTTGAATTCTTTGAGAAAGTTTTTGAAAGGGCATTGGTTTACCATCTTTAACCGCAACAACTTCTCCCTCTATAACAAAACTCTCTTCTTTCACGCTTTCTCTTATTAATTTAACTAAATCGGGAAACTGCTCGGTTATGTTTTCTAATCTTCTTGTATAAATCCAAATTTTATCTCCCTTTTTATGTATTTGTGCCCTCATTCCATCGTATTTAAATTCTATTGCGGGATTTTTTGCATCTTCTAAAGCTTGTTCTAACGTGTTTGCCTTTTCTGCAAGCATAACTTCTATTGGTTCTCCAATTTTAATTTCAACTTTTTTTAATCCTTCTAAACCTTGGGTTTTTGCAATTAATGCAATTTCTCCGTAATCGGGTCTTAAGAACCAAGCACCTTCAATTGTAGAAACTATTTCTTTTTTAATTTCATTTCCAACTTTATCATTTAAAACAAAAACATAATCTATATTAGATTTAACTTTCCAAAAATCTAATTTTTTAATTTCTTCCAAATTCTTTTCAATTATTTCATTATTTTTCTTAAATCCTTCCAAACTAACCTTATTTTCTAATTCTTTTAAAAGTCCTTTCTCGATAACAAATTTCTTTCCCTTTGCTTTTTCAATTATATTAATCATCTTCTTTTTATCCCAAACGATGCTTGAAAAATACGCTTTCGCTATTGCATCTCTTATAATTCCCTCAGCCACGCCGACTCTTAAATCACCTAAAACAGTTCTAACAATATATTTTGCTTCTTTTGGTGAGGAAGAAGTTATTAATTCTGAAATTAAACTTAATTTTCTTTCTTGCGATCCCTTACCTTCCATTTCGGCAATTTTTCTCATGTTTTCAAAAACTTTTTCAACTGTTAATTTTTGCTTAAATAAAACTAATTGCTTCTTTTTCCCCACTAATTCTTCTGTAACTAAACCCAAATCCCCCGTTAATTTAAATTTTTCAATAATTTCATTTGAAGAGAAACCAGTGGAGTTTGATATTGCTTTAATCATTAGTTTTGAGGCTACACCTAAAACCTTTTCGCTCCAAGGAGGAAAAACCCTTCCTTGAACAAGTAATATAATTTTAGGTAAAAGTTTATCCTCTGTTTCTTTTAACAAATCTGAAATTATTTTTGTCTTTTTTAATTTAGCAGAATGTTTTTCTAATTCCTCATAAAACCCAACTAATTTTAAATATTCCATAATACTTAAATTTTGTTTTTAGTTTTTAAAATCTAAACTTTAGGTAAAATCCCCATTTTTTCTAATAAAAACCAAACAGTGAAGAAAATTAAAATTATTGCTAAAATCCCAATTATTGGCGTAAATTCCGAATCAAATAACCAAATTTTTATAATTTCATAACTCAAATAAAGAGCAACCAAATCCCTAATTACCGACCTCACTCCCATATTCACCACTTAATTTTTCAATTTAATTCTTTAATTAATAAATTAAAATAATATTTAATGAGAGGTTATATCTATTCTCTAGAAGTAATAATTGCAGTTTTTTTAATTGCTTCTATAGTTTTATTAGGTCTCTTTTCAGCACCAACAAAAACTCCTTATTTAGAGGATATAAGAAGAAATGGTGAAAATATAATATCAAGTATACGAAAAAATGAAACCATTAGAAATAATATAGTAAATAAGAATTTAGAGTTTATGGACAATTTTTTAGAAAATTTTATTCCAACCACAATAGATCATTCTTATGAGATTTGCAACCAAACAATTTGTTTGGGAGAGAGATTAAATAAAATTGATACCATGGTTTTTGTTTCTTTTTTCTCCTCTTCAGCTTCTAAGTTTGAACCAGTGGAATTTAAACTTTATTTGGCCCCGGGTGTTGAATGATGAAAGGACAATTATTCATAGTTGGAGCACTAATTTTTATAACTTTTTTTCTCTTATTTAAAGCTGTGATGTTTTCTTCCGTTCAATACACACAAATCCCAACACATGATTATCTTGAGGAATTAAAAGAAGAATTTGAAAGAATAGGTTTGTTTTCCTCTAATTATGTAGATTACAATAATAAGGTAGAAAATTTTACTAAGTTTTTACAATCAAAATTTAATGAAATGAATTATGATTTTTACGATTTATGGATAAATTTTTATTGGGAAAAAACAAATCCTTCAAAAATATTCGTGACCGTGGGAAATTATTTCAATGAATCAAAAACGGTTTATGTTTCTAATAATTCTTTATCCCCAGAAACTTTATTATTTTCTATCCCTTCTTCAGAAACTCAAACTCAAGAGTTTTCAATCACTTCAAAGGATGATATCCAATTCAATTTAACAATAGATAATCAAACATATTTAATTAATTTTAATTCCTCTATGAATTGGTTAACATTTTTTGATTTGAATCAATATTCAGAGATTTTTTATTCTAGAAAAATTTTTATTACATACGGAGAAAATAAAGAAATGATGACTGGTTAATTATTTTTTTAACTTCTTTAATTCTTTTTTTGCTTTTTCTTTTAACCTTTTATCTGCTTCTTTACTTATCTTTTTCCATTCCACAAGACCTCTTGTTAAAGTTTCCCTAATTATATCAGAAACTTTATTTAAACTCTCTCCCGTAGTAACAGTTGCTTGGTTTGCAGCAACCGTCATTTTTTTGAAAAATTGATATGCAGATTCGGGAATTACAATTGTTACCCTCCTTGTTTTTATTTTTTCTTTCTTTTTCTTCATATAATCACCTCATAACTTAATAATATTATATTATCTTTTTATATTAAAATATTTATTTAAGAAGTTTTAATAAATATTAAATATGATTTTATTAACATTTGTTTTGTTTTTATTTTTGCTTTTTGGAGGAATTGTTATTGCTTATTTTTCATACAATATTTATACAAAAACTAAAGGTGGTTCAAGGGGATGGGCATATTTAGCTATATGTGGAATAGTTTTAGGTATATACTCTTTTAACGATTCTATTAGTTTAATGATTAATATTCCACCAATTCAAAACATACAAAAATTAATATTGGATGGCGTCTCATATTTTTTATTAAATCTTTTTATGTGTTTAGGTGTGATTGAACTTATAGAAGGATTTGGGTTAAAAAAATCAAAGTTTTTAAATAAAAAATTCTTTTTAATATTATTTTCTTTAATTGTGATTGTATTATTTACTTATAATTTAATAACGCCAAATTTTGGTTTTTTACCCGAATCGGTTTCTATTACTATATCTTTATTCTTATTTACGTTTCCATTTTCCTTTTATGGATTTTATGTTTTATGGAAAAATACAAAACTTTTAGCTTGGTTTTTAATTTTAATAAGTACAATTTTCTTATTTTTTGGTTCATTTTCAGAACAAGTTTGTGCAAATAGCTGTACCTGGGAATATAATAAAGTTTTAATTAAAGAAAAACCATTGGGTTATGTTGGAATTCCCGAATGTGAAGGTTTTGCAAGCGACATGGTTTTCGCCGAAGCGATTCCATTGGGAAACGCCTTCGATTTTTTAGTACCGATAGCAAATTATAATGATGTTTTTTGGTTAATAGCAATAATTCTAATAATTATAGGTTTTTTCTTAATTTGGAAATCAATGAAAAAATAAAAGCGCTGGGGGTGGGATTCTCACATAAAAACCTCTTATTTTCGGAAGCTTTAAAAAGCGGGACGGGATTTGAACCCACGCGGGCCAACGAGCAAATGAAATGCTTATGCATTTCATACTTTTCGCCCACCGGATCTCTTTACTTAAAGGACTCTTCATACCCGCCGCTCTCAGAGTCAAGCCATATAATCATTGCCCTGCTCATAAGATCCAGTGCTCAAGTCCGGCGCGTTGGACCTGGCTTCGCTACCCCAGCACTATAATTTTAAATTATGTTTAAATTTTGCTTTTTCTGCTTTTTCTAATTTCCATGCATCGTCTATGAGCATATCGGGAATATCCCCATCTAGGATTGGGTATGCAAGTTTGCATTTCTTACACACTATGAACATCTCTTTTAATTCTACATCCCCTTTACACTTCGGGCATGCTAAAATTTTTAATAAATTTTTATCAATCATATAATCCCTTTATTTAATAATATATTTAAATCTTAAAAACTCTATCTGGTCTTGCAATTATAAGACTTTTGCTTGCCCTTTTTATTTTATCTAAATCATGTTTTGCAATTCCTAGGGCAATTATTTTTCCCTCTTTATTAAAAAATCCAATTTTCTCACCTGTTTTTATTTCTGTATTAAAAGAAATAACGCCACCAATTCCTAAGGGGGCGCCGTTTCTTATAGTTTTAATTGCAGAAGCTTTTATTACAATTTTTTTTAATCCTATTCTTTCTAAAACCTTTTCTAAAGGAATTATAATTTCCCTTATATATTTTTCATTTCCTTCTTCTTTATAAAAAAACCACGCATCCTTTAAATCTTGTAAAGTTTTTGATTCTTTCTCAGAAAATCCATTTATTCCTATCCTTCTTAACTCAATCATGTGAGCCCCACCAATTTTTTCCCCAATTTCGTGAATTAATTTTCTTATATAAACCCCCGCTTCACATTTTATTTTAAATAAGGCATCTTTTTCTTCAATTTCTAAGATCTCTATAGAATAAATTTTCTTTTCCCTCGGCTTTCTTGCAACAGCAGACCTAACGGGTGGTTTTTGGATTATTTTTCCTATAAATTCTTTACACACCTTTTCTAATTTTTCCCTTGAAACTTCTTTATGTAAATGCATAACTCCAACATATTCTTTATCCAAACCCATTAAAACGGGCATCGCCTTTACAGATTCCTCTAAAGCAATTAACATTAAACCAGTAACCTTTGGATCAAGTGTTCCCGCGTGACCCGTTTTCTTTAAACCCAAAATATTTTTAACCCACTCCACGATTTGATAAGAAGTTGGACCTGAAGGTTTATCTATTAAAACCACTCCCTTTTTAACTAATTCCTCAACACTTATTTCATCCATTTTTTACCCTTTATTAAAATTTTATTCCCACAATTTGGACATTTTTCTTTAAAAGAAACGATCTCAAAACCAAACCTTTCAATTAATTTCGTTCCGCACTTCCAACAATAAGTTGATTCCTTTGGATGGCCCAAAACATTTCCCAAATAAACGTAGTGCAAACCTTGTTTTTCTGCGATTTTCACGCATTTTTCTAAAGTTTCTTTTGGCGTTGGCAGAACATTTAACATTTTATAAGAAGGATAAAACCTTGAAAAGTGTAAGGGAGTGTCCAAACCTAAATTAGTTTTGATCCATTTAACTAATTCTAAAACTTTTTCCTCAGAATCATTATATCCAGGAACAATTAAATTTGTAACCTCAATCCAAATTCCATATTTTTTAAAAGTTTTTAGTGCCGTTAATACGGGTTTTATTCCGGGAGATAAACAAACTTTTTTATAAAACTCATCATCCCCTTTTAAATCAACATTCACACCATCCAAATATTTAGCCATTTTTTTAATCGGTTCTGGGTTTATATAGCCGTTGGAAACCCAAACATTATAAAACCCTTGTTTTTTCGCTAATTTCATTATATCCAATGCATACTCATAAAAAATAGTTGGTTCCGTGTAAGTATAAGAAATTCCTTTTGCCCCATGAGATCTTGCTAATTCTATAACCTTTTCTGGTTCTGTTTCTTCACCAATTATTTCTTTTGCTTGTGAAATTTCCCAATTTTGACAAAATAAACATCTTAAATTGCATCCCACAGTCGCTATTGATAAGCAAAAGGAACCTGGAGCAAAATGAAAAAATGGTTTTTTTTCTATTGGGTCCATTGCTAAAGAACATGGCTTTGAATAAACTAAAGAATACAATTTTCCCTTTATATTTTCTCTAACCCCACAAAACCCCCTTTCACCTTCGGGAATTATGCATTCTCTCCCACAAAGTAAGCATTTTACCTTTTTATCAAATTTTTCATAAAACATTGCCTCTTTCATTTAAACCACTTAATAAAATAATTAATTTATAAAATTAAATAACTCTTTATGGGAAAGATAATATTTGGTGGATTGGGAATCTCAAAGGGGGATATTAGTTTAAAATTAATTGAAACGGCAAAAAAATGTAATAAAATTTATTTAGAAACTTATACGAGTTTAATTCCAGAAATAACGAAGGAGTATTTAGAGAACTTATTTAATAAAAAGGTTTTCTTATTAGAAAGATCTGATTTAGAGGAAAACAGTAAAAGGATAATAAAAGAAGCAAAGGAGAAAGACATATTAATTCTTTTTCCTGGTGACCCTTTCTTGTTTACAACTCATCATTCATTATATTTAGAGGCAAAAAAACAAAAAATAAAAACTGAAATTATTCACGGGATTTCAATATATTCTGCCGCTATTTCCAGTTCTGGGTTGCAAATATATAAATTTGGAAAATCAACAAGCATACCTAAACCAACAAAAAATTATGAACCAGAATCTTTTTATAATATTTTAAAGGAAAATTTAAAATCTAACTTACACACTTTGTTCATTTTAGATAAGGATTTATCTGGTTCCGAGGGACTAAAAATTTTGCTTGATATTGAAAAGAAGAAAAAAGAAAAAATAATTCCCAAAAAGGTTATAATTGGAAGTTGTCTTGGTTCTAAAAATGAAAAAGTTAAATACGGGGAGACTGGAAAATTAATAAAAGAAGAATTTAAACCGCCCGCTTTTATTATAATTCCTGGAAAATTGCATTTTATTGAGAAAGAATTTCTTAAAAACTTATAACTCTTCTTTCTTTATTCCTATTATACCTAAAGTAAGCAATTTTTTAAAATTTAACTTAAATTCCTCTTGGTTTTCCCTGAATTTTAGTTTTAAATTTTCAAATGTGGGGTTTCTTGTACACTCTTTAATGATATCCGATGCCATTCCTTCAAACCTAAATGGTATCGTTTCCATAGAGACATAAGCGCCTTTCTTTCCATTTTCTTTCCAAAAGGTTAATGTGTTCCCGTTAAAAGTTATTATATCTTCTGGACTTATTTTTTCAATTTCTCGCGGCTCATTTAAAACGATTTCACACCTTAAAATATTTGGAACTAATTCATACATTTTTAGCGGTCTCTCTTCTACGGAATCCGTTTTCCATTTAGCCCTTACTAGTTCATAACTTTTTAATTTTTGTAATATTCTTGAAGCGGTTGAAGGGGAAATATCAAGTTTTTTTGCTATTTCACTTGGGAATGAAGGTCCATTCTCTTTTAAAAAATCAACTACCTTTTTTATTGTTAGATTTGAAAGTAAATGCAAAACCCTTACTGCATTTTCACTTTTTTGAACAGATATTTTCATAAAAAACTTATTTTACATAGGATTTATAAACTTTTCCCTCCAAATGACCTATAATTTCTCATCATTGAATAGTTAATATCACTTCATAATCAAATATTTTTACTTTTCAAACATATATTTTATTTTTTTGAAATATAGTTTTTTTAAAAGAAAATATTTGTTGATTTTTAAAATTCATATTTTGAATTAAATAATTGATATATTTTTTAATTTAATTGCATATTTCCAAAACCGAAATCCTAATTTATTTGAAATCTCTATAGGATTTATAACCTTTAAAGGGGGTGTAAAAATGAGATACTTTGAAGAAGAAGACAATACAGACACAGAAGAAGAATCAGAAGAAGAGTAAATTAAATAAAACTTTACCTTTATTTATTTTTTATTTATTTGATTTTTAAAATATATTTTTTAGTATAGAAATATTTATAAATAATAATTACTACTTTTTAATAGTTAATAATTGAGGTAAGAATATGATAGAATCAGAAAGAGAGCTTTATAATCCAGGAGTTTTAAGTGAAAATTTAATTAAAGATATTCAAAAGGGATTAGCAATATATTCAATTAATGATTTTCTTAATTTTTATAAAAACCAAAAGGAGTTTAAAAAATCAATTTTTGAAATATATAAGAATTATGTTAATGAAAATGTAGGATTTAATGTTTATGAAGTTGATCAAGAAAAATTAAATGAGTTTGGAGAAAATTTAATAGGACATGTGGATTACGATTCAAAAACAATATATATCCTAAAAACATTAGATGATTCTTTTAAATTTTATGTGCTTACCCATGAATTTAACCATGTAATAACATATAATTTGATAGAATCAATTTGTTTAGAATCCTGGTTAAATATACACAATCAAAGATTTGATATGAATTTTAATAAATACAATAGTGATGATATAACAGAAGAAATGACAGGGTTGGTACTTTTTGAATTTGGAAAAAATA
>CAZFVX010000013.1:0-14987 GCA_964522675.1 uncultured archaeon | reverse complement strand
GCTAATAAAGTTTTCCCCGTTCCCGGGGGACCATAAAGTAAAACGCCTTTTGGCGGTTCGATACCAAGCCTAGTAAATAATTCTGGATGTCTTAATGGAAGTTCGACCATTTCCCTTATTTTTTCTATTGCATTATGCAATCCACCAATATCTTCATAAGTTATGCTTGGAACAACTTTTTCTTCTACAGCTTCCGATCTTAATTCTATTTGTGTTTCTTCCACAATTCTAACAATATCTCCCGGGGTTGTTGAAACAACTGCTAATTTTGTTTCCCCCGGAACTGGTGTAAAGAAAATATCTTCGATATCCATTCCAAAACTTCTAAATATATCCTCAAATAAAGTATCTTCTCTTTTTTTAACAACGGGATAAGGTGAAATTATATCTCCTTTGGTTACGGGTCTCATAAATAAATTTCTTTTTAACAATTCAGGATTCATTCTAAGAATTATTCCTTTTTGTGCTGGTGCTAAAACAACTCTTTTAGCGTCTTTTACATCGGCTTTTGAAACTTTTACCGTTTCTCCAACGCCAACACCCGCATTTCTTCTCGTGTCTCCGTCCATTCTTATAATATTTAAACCGACATCAGCAGGATAAGCTCTAACGGCAATAGCGCCCGTTGTTTTTTGTCCTTGGATTTTAACGATATCTCCTTCCCTAATACCTAATTCTTTCATTGTTTTTGTATCAATCCTAACAATTCCCCTACCAGATTCTGATCTATTAGTTAATTCTCCAACCCTTAAACTTACTTCAACCATAAAAATCTTTTAAATTTTTTACTTTTAAAACTTATATTTATTGAATTTATATAATAAAATTTTTCTTTTTTAAAAATAAAAATCAAGAGGATTTCCTTCAAATTTTAAATCTTTTCAAATGGATATTCTCTACCAAGTTTATCTTTTTTTAATTTACCATTTGGCCAATATTCATTACCATTTAAAACTCTTTTTATTGACCCATCTGGCCAGAATTCCATACCAGAATTATTTCTTTTTAAAATCCCATTCCACCAATACTCTATTCCTCCTCTAGTTTTTTCCACGGCATTATCAACTTTGGTATAAACTTCTTCAAATCTTTCTGGATCCTTTTTAAATATATCAAATAACTCTTCTTTTAACACCATTCCCTCACCTCATCACATAAATAATAAGAATAATAAAAAATAAATTTATAAGGCTTTTGTTAGAAATATTTAAATCTTCAAGATAATACTAAAATGAAAATATGAAAAAAGACCTTAAAATAAAAATTGGGGAGAAATTTAAGCCAGCACCACAATTTAAGAAGCTTTATAATATATACCTAATATTAATGATTCTTGTTTTTATTTTACCATGGTACTTGCCTATGTTACTTTTTGCTCCAATTTGGTTAATTCTTATTTTTTCGATACCAACTTTATTTATTTTGATTTTCATAGTTTACTGGATTCCGAAATATTATGAAACGATGGTCTACAAACTTACTGAAAACGAAATTGTGTGGAGAAGAGGAGTTTGGTTCAAAAACACAGGAATTGTTCCTTACAACAGGATAACCAATGTGGATATCTCTCAAGGTCCTATTTCAAGAATGCTTGGAATCGCTTCTCTTAAAATACAAACCGCTGGTTATTCAGCTCCTTCTGGAAAATCCGCAGAAATAAAAATAGAAGGAATGGAACAATTCGAGGAATTAAGAGAAACCATAATAGGGTTTGTTAGAGGTAGAAAACCAGTAGCAGTAGAAACTTATGAAAAGGATGCCGATTCAAAAGTTCTTAACGAATTAGTTAAAATTAGGAAATTGTTGGAAAAAATATCAAAAAAATAAAGAAGAATTTGTGCGGATTTTTAAATTCTTTTTATAAAAAATTAATATGCAAAATTGGGTTGAGAAATATAAGCCAAAAGATTTAAGTGGAGTAATTGGTCAGGATAAAGCCTTAAAAGAAGTTTTGGAATGGTTTAAGAATTGGAAACCCGGAAAGGGTTTATTTATTTATGGTCCTCCCGGAGTAGGAAAAACTTTAACTATAGAGTTAATTGCAAAAGAAAAAAATTATCAATTATTGCAGTTAAATGCTTCTGACTCGAGAAACGCTAAACAAATTGAATATATTTTAGGTGATTCCTCTAGACAAAAAAGTTTGTTCCATTCGGGAAAAATCATTCTTATAGATGAAGTGGACGGGTTATCACCTCAAGATAGGGGTGCAGCAAACGCAATTATAAAAATAATTAAAGAATCGAAGTTTCCCGTTGTTTTAATTGCAAATGATCCTTGGCAAACAAAATTATCTTCTTTAAGAAATTATTGCAAATCTGTTAAATTTGGAAATATCCATACCCTTTCCATTGAGAAAAAGTTAAAAGAAATTTGCGAAAAAGAAGGGATTGAAGTTAAAGGAAACGTATTAAGGAATTTGGCAAGATGGTCACAAGGTGATTTAAGATCTGCAATTTTAGATTTACAAACGGCTTGTGGTAATAAAAAAACTTTAGAAAATAAAGATTTGGAAATTTTGGGTTATAGGGAAAGAGAATCCTCGATTTTTAATGTGATGCAAGTCCTTTTCCATTCAAGAAACATAAACGCTGGAGAAAAAGCAATAGGAGAAGCAGATAAAACACCGGAGGAAGTTTTTTGGTGGGTTGAAAATAATATACCACTACAATTCACTAAAAAAGATTTGCCTAAAGTTTATGATTTACTTTCAAGGGCAGACATTTTTTTATCAAGAGTTTCTATTCAACAAAATTGGAGGTTTAGAAAATATATGATCGATATAATTTCTGGTTTATCTGCATTTAAAACCGAATCAAAACATGGTTTTATTCCTTATCAACCGCCAAAAAGGTTTTTAGAATTAGCAAAAACAAAACAAAAAAGAGAAATTTTAAACAATTTATGTAAAAGAATTGGTTTAAAAGTTCATGCATCCTCTAAAATTGTTATGAGAGAATATTTACCTTACTTAAAAATTATTATAAACAAAAACAAAGGAGATAAAATTATTAAAGAGTTTGAAATTAGTGAGGACGAACTAAAGATCATAAGTGGAATTAATGAAAATTAAATCAATAAAGAGATGCCCCGTTTGTGGTTCAACTCAAATTACTTTATATATGGGAGGAACAACGGGTTATAGATATCAATGTAAAAAATGTGGTTATGTTGGAGCTTTAATTATAGAAGAAGACCTGGACAAAAATGATAATAATGATAATAATTTAAAATAAAATAATAATGGGGTTAAAATGTGGAACACTAAGAAAATTAAAGAACTTGCAAAAAAAGATTTTGAAAAAACCTGGCTCGAAACAAAGAATTTTTTAGAGATAAGAGGAAGGAAATTTAAGTGGAAAAAAGAAAAAGGCGAACCTCATTTAATTGAGGAATTAAGGCAAAAAATAAGGCAAATAATTCTTTCTTATGGTTTCAAAGAAGTTATAAATCCCGTTATAATTGATGAAGAGGAAATTTACAAACAATACGGACCCGAAGCACCAGTAATTCTTGATAGATGCTTTTATTTAGCGGGTTTACCGAGGCCAGAAATCGGATTATCAAAAGAAAAAGTTTCTAAAATTAAAAAAATCATTCCAAATCTTTCAGAAAAAGATATTGAAAATTTAAGAAAAATATTGAGGGATTATAAAAAAGGTAAATTAGAAGGCGATGATTTTGTTGAAGAATTAGTTTTAAAACTTAATATAAAACCAGAGCAAGCAACTCAAATTTTAGATAAAATATTTCCCGAATTAAAAAAATTAAAACCAAAAGTTTCAAATCAAACTTTAAGAAGCCATATGACGGGTGCTTGGTTTTTAACTTTAAGTTCTTTACAAAACAAAGAATCCTTACCCTTAAAACTTTTCTCAATTGGTCCAAAATTTAGAAGAGAACAAAAATTAGATGCTACACACCTGTATAATTCTTTAGTGGCTTCAATAGTTATAATGGCGGAAGAATTTACTTTAGAAGATGGTGAGGAATTAACGAGAAAAATTTTAAACGATTTGGGATTTAAAAAAGTTAAATTCGTTGTAAAAAAGGCAACTTCAAAATATTATGCACCCCTAACGGAAGAAGAAGTTTTTATAAAACAAAATGGAAATTGGATTGAGGTCGCAAACCTCGGTTTTTATTCCCCCATTTCACTTTCAAACTATAAAATAAAATATCCCGTTTTTAATGTTGGTTTTGGTATCGAAAGATTGGGGATGATTATTTATGGAATTAAAGATATAAGAAAATTGGTTTATTCCCAATTTTACCTCAAGTTAAAATTTTCAGATAAGGAAATTTTAGAAAGTTTAGAATTTATAGAAAAACCTGAAACAAAAGAAGGAGAATCTTTGGCAAAAAAAATTTATCAGATAGCAAAAAAATACAAAGATAAGAAATCACCTTGCGAATTTTTAATTTGGGAGGGGAATTTTTTAGGGAGGAAAATTCAAGTTAAAATTTTTGAAAAGGAATCAAATAAAAAATTAATTGGTCCTGCGGGGTTTAATAAAATAATTGTTAAAGATGGGAATATAATTGGCCAATTAAAAGGAAAATCAAAATTAGATTATATGTTGGGATTTGCAAACTTGGCGGCAGCGAGGATTGAGAAAGGAGTAAAATCAAGAAAAAAAGAAATAAATGTAAGAATTGGAATGGTGAAATCACTTTCTGATATTAATTTTAAAATTCCCGAAAAAATAAGAAAATTTATCGAGTCCGAAAATAAAAAAATTGATATAAGAGGACCGATGTTTGTTGAAATTAAAGCAAAAATGATATAAATTGGGAGGTGTAAAATGGTTTTAGAACTTTGGGATTTTTTAACAATAACAGTTATTGCTAGTTGCCTTACGGGAATAATTACAACTTACATAAAGGCTAAATATAAATTTAAAGAAAAGGAAAAGAAAACAAAAGAAGACGATTTAGTAGGCGGTTTAATTTTATTGGGTGTTGGCTTAGCAATCTTTTTAGGACTCTATTGGTCAATTGAATTAGGCCCATGGTTAATAGCTGGAATGGTACCCGCTTTCGTAGGAATGGCATTAATAATAAGTTATTTCGTAAAAAAATCAAAATCATGAATTTAATTAACCTATATAACTTGGAAATTCTTTTTGTAACCTTTCATAACATTCTTTAAAATTCTTTAAATTTTTCAAATACTTAGAAATTAACCCATCTTTTTTAATTAAACAAAGTTCTCTATTATCGCTTTCTACGAGAATAGACTCTAACCCATACGGAAATATAACTATAATTATTTGATATTCTTCAAAATTATTACCAATTTTTAAATACGTATAAGCAAAAGAATCTATTTTACCATTTAAATAAGAATCTGATATTTTATGATTTATAAGTTCTTTTAAAACATCTTCTGTACTTCTTTTTTCTGTTTCATATGTTAATTTTCCATTTTCAATTGGACAAGCTTCTTGTAAAAGTTTTGCAATTTCATTTTGGATTCCATCTTGAATGCCGCCTTCACTAAAACTTTTACCTTCCGAGATATAGAAAAGAGCCCTTCTTTTTACTAATTCTTCACATTCTTTTTTTTCACCTAAGGAAGTTCCAGAATCTACGTGTTTTCTAAGATCCTTCCTAAACTCTTCGCCGTTTCTAATTTTTTCAAAAATTTCTTTTCTTTCTTTATCATATTTTTCAAATTCTTTCCATAACGGAAATCTTTTCTTAGAATTAGATTTTTCACCCATTCTATATTATTAGTCACAAAAATTTAAATATGGGTTTTTGTGCCTTAAAAATTAAATACATATTTTTTCGAGGTTTTCGTTAATAATTATTGGGTTTAGTGCCATTATTTCTTCAAAATAAGGTAAATTTTTAGATGGCTTTTTCCAAATGAATATTTTTTTATTTAAATAGTATGCAATAGCTATTTCTAAAAATGTATTTCCTCCAATATAACCTTCTTTACCATCTTTATCCAAATTTAATACTAAAATGGCGTCACTGTTCTTTATTTTTTCAAGGTGGTCATTAATTAATTTGGCTTTAATTTTTAATAAATAATCAGTTAGGTTGTTTTTTCTCATTTTATAATAATCCGTAGCATGAACAGTTTTTCCGTTAACTTCAATTTCTCGGGGATAAACAAAAACATCATAACCCATCTCCTCTAATCTTTGTTTCATTTCATAAACTTCTTTTGTGAAAAACGCTGATGAACAAATTGTGATTTTCATAATTTAAAAATAATTCAAATCTATTTAAAAATTAATTAAGAGAGAAATCTTAATTTAAAATAATGAAAAATGGATTTTTGTTTTCTTTAGATGCAGTAATTGCGATTACTTTACTGCTTTCGATTGCGGTTTTTTTGGCAGGCCTTTCTGTTTCTTACTCTTCCCCCGAATTAAGATACCAAAAACTTTATTATATGGGTAAGGATTTACTGAATGTTTTAGAACAAGTAAAATTAAAGAACGTAAAGGATTTAGAAACTGTGCGGGATTATCTTTCTCAGGGAATTTTAAAAGAAGAAGATTTAAACAGGACATTAATCGATATTATAGGCTCTTTTGCCGTTGGAAACGAAACTCAAAAAGAATATGCAAAGAATTTAACTCGCGAATTATTTAGTAAGATTTTACCTGAAAATTTTGGTTATGGGATTTATATAAATGGTGAAACAGTTTATAATTCAAGCAATGAAGGAAATTTTGTTTCTACTTTGTCTACAATATCTTCTGGTTATGAAATAGGAAAACCTGTTTATGGTTTCGTCTCAAGGTCATTTTTAACGGGAATTTCTGGGAAAACAACATCTGCTTATGCATATTTTGGCGGATTCGTGGGTCAAGGAAATATTTCAAGAAACATAACTTTACCAGAAAATTTATCTGCAATTCAAGAGGTTTATATGGAACTGGATTCGGGCGGAAACTTCACCTTGTATGTAAATGGAAATAATTTTGGAACTTATGAAAAAGGAAGCTCTGGCGGTGGGTATATGAGACCAGATAAATGGGTTATTTGTAATTCTTCGTATAACCCTTCTTATTGCAGTTTAACTTATTTTCACTCGGGAAATAACACAATTCAATTTAATTTTACCGGAGACAACATAACTCAAAAATATATTGGTGGTGGATACTTTAAAATAAAATATAACACCTCGAAAGCAATAACAACTCAAAGTTTAAATAAATATTGGTTCCCAGGGATTTACGGAATTATAAACCTTTATTCTTCCTTTTATATTCCAGGGACTTTAAACTCCATGAAAATAAGACTTCATTACAAAACTCAAAATCCAATCTTCCTTAATATAGGAAATGCAACAATTTATGAAAGTAATTTAACACAACAAGATATGATTATTGATAACTCCTCCATTTACGGAAATTTAACTCTATACGGATTAAATTACAATTTTTTAAGTAACAAAACAATTCCATTAAGACTTGGAACAAGAAACGTTTCTCACATGAGTTTGGTGGGTGAGGGTATAGGTGATGCCGTTTTAATAACAGACGTATCGGGAAGTATGAATGATTGTGCTGAATATTCGCAACCCTTAACATGTTCTTACACTTGCTTAACTTCTATCTTTCCTTGGAGAACTCATACAGAAACTTGCATAGTGAACAGCGAAGAAGAATGTACAAATGATGTTTGTGAAGGCGGTTGTATAGCAACATGGGGGCATGAACTAGAATGCAATAGAACAAAATTAGATTTCGCAAAAGAGGCGGATAAAGAATTCGTTGCCGTAGTTTTAAATAAAACGGGAAATAAAGTGGGTTTAGTTTCTTATTCCACAAATGTTGTGGATTCCCATAATTTATCAACAAATAAAACCAGCTTAAATAATCAAATAGATAGTTATTCTGCTGGTGGTTCAACATGTATTTGCTGCGGTATAAATGAAGGAAAAGATATATTAGAGGAACAAAGCAACCCAAATAGAAGAAGGGCTTTGGTTGTAATGAGCGATGGGGAAGCAAATGAAGTTTGTTCCGAACAAGGAACAGGGGACGCAAAACAAGATGCTATTCAAGCGGGGTGTGATGCGAGAGAAAATGGTATAATTGTTTATTCCGTTGGTTTTGGAAGCCCTGGTGGTGACTTGGACGAGCTAACATTAAAGAAAATCGCGTGTTGGAACTGTTCTGCAAATGATTGGTTAGAAGGAGAAAGCGAAGAGAATTGCTCCAGATATTGGTATAGTAATGCAACAGAACTTGCTGAAACCTTTAGGGAGATCGCAGAAAATTTCATTAATATAAGTTATAATGCACAAACGATAAATGCGAGTGGAGGGATTTTAAACAGTACGCTTTATCCAGATTCTTATATAGAGTTTAATTACACACCATTTATTCCAAAATTAGAATATGGAGAATTATCAATAACTACGGAAACTCCAAGGTTTGGAAATAATATAACCAATGGAACTTTTTATATCCCATCTAATGTTAGAATTCTTGATGCAAAAATAACCTCTTATTCTTCTCAATGGTGGACAGATAGATTTTGGGTTAAAAACCAAACAGCGACAAATTGGACAATGGTTTATTGGCTTGGTGATTATGGCCAAAACTATACAGATTTGGGAGACCCCTATATAATTCAAATTCCAACAAATCTTTTAGTGGCGGGAGAAAATAATAGCGTAAAAATTGGAACGGCTCTTACTCCAGAATTAAATGAAACTTCAAATGCAACTAAAGGGGGTTCTCCTGATGATAAGGTTATTTATACTATTGGTTTAAAATTATCGGTTCCTTATAACCAAACTTTACCAAAAGCAGAAGGATGTATATGGCATTTAGTTTTCGAAGATGGAAGCGAAACAACCTTATACGCGCCTTCAGACTACAGTGGAAGCAAAAACTGTTATTTCGAGATAGGGGATTATGATAAAAATGATACAATAGATGATAGTGTTTATAGATTACTCTTACAATTAGATACAAATCAAAATGGAAAAATTGATATAAAATTTGACCCTTCTCAATTTAGTATAAAAAGCGTAAGTTTAGGAGGAATAACATCCTTGTGGGGTCCCGCAAAAATTGAAATAAGGGTGTGGATATGAAAGGGCAGGTTTATACTATAATTGCGGTTTTAATTGCAATTCCCATAATTTTATTTGCAACCCAATATTTAACCTTTTCTCAAATACCTAAAGGTTTGGTTTCAGAAAAAATCGTTTCGGATCAAATCCATCAAGTTGAAAAATCAATTCAACAAGATTTTGAAAAGGTCTTAGAATCAACAACTAAGAGAGCCTTAATAGCATCAATAGGAGAAGTAATTATGAATGGAAGACCGCTATCGAATGCAAAAGCGAATTTAATGGAATTGATTGAGAATGGAACAATTAATGGAAGTGAAAATTATATAATGACAAATAATACTTTAAGAAATTGGACAAATTTTATTAAAAATATACAAATAAATTTTAATTTCTCTTTAAATTATTCTGATTTGGATGTTAATAATTATGATGGATTTAATTTAAATGTATCTTCGATATTTTATACAGAAGTTAGGGATAGTATTTTAGAACTAAAAGTAAACAAAACCGTACAAAAGCAGGTTTTAGTTTCCTTGGAAGGTTTAGAAGATCCATTATTTCCCTTAAATACAGGAGGATTTATTAAAAGAACAATTAAAAAATATCCCTATCCTTTTTATACAAAAAAAGTTGTTGTGGGAACAAATTCTTTAGGAAATTGTACGGGAAATGTTAGTTTTGATATAAATGATCCAAATAAATCTGAAAAAATTTTAATTATCTATAACGCTTCTGGTATTTCTGGCTTTCTGGGGGTTGTGGGAGAGACTAACGATTTGCCAAATAGTGAATGTTATATAGTTGGTGCTTCTAATGCCGTAAATTTGGTTAATGAAACAATAAATCAAATAAATGTCTCGGAAGTTTATTTGGATCAAGAAACTAAGGGCGTTTGGTCATTGCCACTAAAAATCGGAATCGAGGAAAAATATTATTACCAAGAAGATGGCCCAGATTTCTTTCAGAGACTTGAAAATAAAACTGGCTCTTCGATAAACAACAATGGAAGAGGTCTAGAAACGTTTGTTTATATTCCAGAATTAGAGGATGTGAAAATACCAATTAATTCAAGGTCAAGGGTTGATTATTTATATTTCTCAAACGAAACATATAGTATAGATAATATAAAAAGTGTTAGGGGATTTCCCGAATGGTTTAAGATCGACATAAATTCTGCTGGAAAATATAATTTAACTGAATTATTGGAATAATATGGGAAAAAAGATAGTTAGGGAAAATGGGAAAGTAATTTATTTAGAAACAAGTGTAGATAAACTTTTAGATTTAGTTAAAAAAGAAAAGGTAATTAAATTTTCTGATGCAGCAAAAAAATTAAAGGTAAATGAAAAGCAAATAGAAGAATGGGGTAAAATTTTAGAAGATCATAAACTAATTGAATTAGATTATCCCGTTGTTGGAAAACCAGTTTTAATTTTTAGAGAGAAATCGGTAAAAAAGATTAAAGAAAAAAAGAAACCTTCAAAAAAAGGATTTATAATAACCTTAATTATAGGTTTGCTTGTTTTATTTTTAATTGTTTTTAAACAACGGTTTACTCAATTTACATTAAATCTAAATTTAACAAACTTGATAACGATAATTCAAAATTATTTGATTTTTATAATAGCAACAATAATTTTGGTGATTATTTTAATAATTTTAAAGAAAAAATGGACCGAAATAAAATTATGGTTTAAGTTAAGGTTATAATATGCAAAAAATAATAGAAAATTATAAATTAAAAGTAGATAATGTTGAAGCGGAAGTAAAAATAATTGAAGATTCTGAAGAGTTTGTAAATATATATAATTTAATTTTTCCAAAAATTGAACCTGGAACACACGCCTTACTTGAATCCATAAGAGAGAAAATATTAGAAAAACTTTCAGTTAAGCCGGGAGAAATTTTAGACCCCAAAAAAACAGAAAAATTAAAAGAAAGATTTCTAAAAGAATCCTTTGAATTAATTAAAAAAGAACTTCCAGGACTTTCTAAGAAAAATCAAGAAATTTTAGCGGGTATATTAACCCACAATTCTTTGGGCTTGGGGCCTTTAGAACTTTTACTTCAAGACAGAAATTTAGAAGAAGTTGTAATTAATAATTCAAAAGAGCCTGTATGGGTTTATCATATAAAATTGGGGTGGTTGAAAACCAATATAACTATCCCAAGTGAAGTAAAAATTTATGATTATGCCGCTTCCATCGGCAGAAGAGTTGGAACACAAATTTCAAATTTAAAACCATTAATGGACGCTTATTTACCTTCAGGGGACAGAGCAAATGCCACATTATTCCCAATCTCTTCCACGGGAAATACAATAACAATAAGGAAATTTGCAAGAAGACCTTGGACGATAACTGATTTTATAGAAGGTAAAACATTATCTTTGGATGTTGCTGCATTTTTATGGTTGGCAATTCAATATGAATTAAATATAGTTGTTTCTGGTGGAACTGCTTCTGGAAAAACATCTTTATTAAACTCTTTAAGTTGTTTTATACCTCCAAACCAAAGAATTATTTCAATAGAAGATACGAGGGAATTGCAATTACCTAAATTTTTACATTGGGTGCCTTTAACAACAAGACCGCCAAATCCCGAAGGTAAGGGTGAGGTTACAATGCTACAATTAATGGTTAATGCACTGAGAATGAGGCCCGATAGAATGCTTGTAGGTGAGGTGAGAAGACATAAAGAGGCACAAGTTCTTTTTGAAGCAATATATACTGGCCATTCAGTTTATTCAACCTTACACGCAAACACGGCAGATGAAACATATAGAAGGCTTGTAAATCCACCTATAGGTGTTCCAATGTCTTTGTTGAGTAGTTTACAATTAATTGTAGTTATGCATAGAGATAGAAGAAAGGGAATAAGGAGAGTTTTAGAAGTTTGCGAATTAATACCAAGTGGTGGACTTGAGGAATTAAGAATAGAATTAAACACAGTTTTTAGATGGGTTCCTTCAAAAGATGAAATTACGCAGTGGGGAAAATCTCATAGGGCTTTAAAAGATATAAAACTTTATACAGGAATGAATGATGAAGAAATTAATAAGGACTTAGAAGAGAAAAAAACAATATTAAAATGGTTTGTTAAAAATCAAATAAAAGATATTCATGAAGTCGGGAGAATAGTTTCTGAATATTATAAAAACCCAAGAAAAATTTTAAACATGTGTAAAAAATAAATTAAATCCATCGCCTAACTTTCTTTTTATAATTTAAGTATTTTTTTCCAAAAATTTTTTCAAGATTCTTTTCCTCAAAGGGAATAAACATGATCTCCATTAAAATTACAAAAAGCGGTGGGAATATAAACGTGATTAAAGATCCCAAAAAAACTGCTATACCCAATAATATGAACATCATTCCCAAATACATGGGATGACGACTAACGGCAAAGGGACCAGAAACTATAAGTTCTGTAGGATTTTCATATGGTTTTACAGTAGTTTTTTTCTTTTTTAACAAATAATCGGACCATATATTTAAAATTATACCAATAACGAGAAATATAATTCCTAAATAACTATAAGGTAAAAATATGATTTTCTTGATGGGAAAAACAAAATGCGATCCTATTAATAGTAATAAAAACATATAAAAATATGTTGGTGGCGTGATTTTGCTTTTCATTTTCTCATATTTTTTACTAATTTATTTTTTTCTTTTCCAAAAATAAAAAATTATCATTCCAATTAATCCCATAATTATAAAAATATCAAACTTATGGAAGAGATTTATTATATTCATCCAGTAAGGACCAAGTAGAAAGCCGGCATAAACTAATGCAAAACACCAAGGAAAAGAACCTAAAATTGTATAAATTACAAATTTTTTAAAATTCATTTTCCCTATTCCCGCGGGTAAAGAAATAAAAGTCCTAACAATGGGCATTAATCTTGTGAAAAATATTGCTTTATCCCCATATTTATGAAACCATTTTTCGGCTAGTTCTAAGTGGTCTTCATTAAGGAAAAAATATTTTCCGTGATTTTTTATTAAGTTTCTCCCTTTTTTTAATCCGAAATAATAAGCAACCACAGAACCTAATAAGCAACCCAAAGTTCCCGCGAGAGATGCAAAAAGCAAATCAAAGGTTCCTCTGTAAACCAAGAAACCAGAAAATGGTAAAACAATTTCACTTGGTACTGGTAAACACGCGCTCTCTAAACTCATTAAAAAAACTATTCCCGGATACCCTAAAAAGGAAATCCAGTGAATAATAACTTCAATAGCATAATTAATTAAACCCTCAAACAAAAAACCACCTATAAATTAAAAAGAAATATCCAGGTAATCAGCCAAACAAATATATATATGAATAAACCATTTCCCACCAACCATTTCAAATCTTTCTTTCCAACTAATTGCTGGGATAAAAGAGCGGAAAATAAGAGTAAACCCATTGCTAAACCAAAACTTAAAAGAGTATTATTAACCGAAAAGGATAAATATCCCGCTAAAATTCCAGTTAAGGTATGCACGCCAACAGAGATTCTCGAGCTTTTTAAATCCATTTTAAAACCTATTTCTTCTTATGCCTCATCTTTTTTCTTCTCTTTTTTAATTTATGGGTTTTCATCTTTTTTCTTTTTCTCTTTTTTCCACAAGGCATATTATATATTAAAAGCAAGAATTTAAATAAGTTTTTACTGAGGATTTGAAATAAAATTCGCTAAAACATTTTTCAAGTCTTCTTCCGCTTTTTCTAAATTAAAATTTTTATTAACCGAAATCTGATATTGAAATTTTTCTCCAAACATTTTCTTTGGTGTTTCTAAAACATCTTTTAAATCTTCTAATTCTTCCCCTATCACAAAAATATTTAGTGTGCATTTATTTTTAGAAGATTTCGGTTGTTGAATTAAAATTATTTTTTTCTTATCAATTGTAAAACAAATTGAATATTTATCCTTTTTGGTAAAACTTGAATATTTTTGGTTTGCCTTGCTTTCTAATCCAACGAAAATTGGACATTCTTCACACTCGTATTCGCATTTATCTTTTTCTTTTAAAAATTTATTCCAAGTTATTTCAATTTTCAATGCCATTAATTTTATTTGGTTTCACACCTTTAAATTTTAAAAATTTAAAAAGTTTCCGAATAAAGAGCAAGGGCAAAAACCGATAACATACTAGTATGGTCTCTCGATGTATCATATATCGTTTTATTAATTCTTATTTCTTTTTCTTTTAATTCTTCTAATTTTTCACTTAATTGTTTTATTACATTTTCTTTAGAAGATATGAGGTATAATTTTACTAAACATTCTTTTCCTATAGTTTCTGGTTTATATTCAAGCAATATCATTTTAGAATTGTTGTTCCAATACTTTGTTAATTTTTCATTTATTTCCTTGGAATCAGAAAAACCCCAAGAAGAATTTGTAAAATACCCAATACCCAGTAATTCCTTTATCTCAGAATAAATTTCATTATCCTTATTCCATGCAAGGGTGACTTCGTATATTAACATAGCTTTATGAAAAGTTTCGACTTTGCCGAAATTTGAGGAAATTAAACGGAGTGCAGATTTTCCTCATTTTGCTGTTAGCAGGCCCGAATGTAATGAGGACAAGGAAGCGAAGCTTTCACAGAGTTGTCGTGCTGATATAATTAATGAGGAGACCACCGCTGAAATTTATATTTCTAGCAGACATCTTATTATGAATAAATTCTTTAAACCTTCTTCTATTTTCTCTACTGCCTCAGAAAATAAATTTTTGTCTGAGATTACTTTAAATTTTATATTTTTTAATTTAAATGTCTTGAAATCATTTGTTGTGAAAAACAAGTTTAACCATGGTAGTGAATATTTCAGTTTCCCTGGGGTTAGTGCTGATTTGTGGACATTTAACAATTTTTTTATTTTATATCTTTGGATTTCATTTAAATTGTTTGCATAATAGTATCCAATTAAT
>CAZFVX010000012.1:0-15542 GCA_964522675.1 uncultured archaeon | reverse complement strand
AATATGTCAGAAGTTTTAGATGTTGTTAATGAATATGATGAAGTTATAGGAAAGAAAACTAGAAAAGAAATCCATAGTGATGGCTCATGGCATAGAGGAGTTCATATTCTTTTATTTTCCAATAATGAATTGCTTCTACCTGTAAGAAGTCCAAAAAAGGATAAATTTCCTGGTTGTTATGATGTTTCAGTTTCTGAACATGTAGAACCAGGAGAAGATTATATAGAGGCAGCGAAAAGAGGATTAAAGGAAGAACTAAATATAGAAGGAGTTGAATTAAAAAAATTATTAAAATTTAGAATGAATTATGGGCTTGGGGATAACATGATTTCAGAGCTTTATGAAGCTGAATTTGATGGGAAAATTAGCTTTTTTGATAAAGAAGAAATTCAAGAAATTAAATTTTATCCTTTAGATGAAATAAAAAGAATGCTTAAAGAAGAAGAAAATAAATTTGCTTCTTGGACAAAAGAAATACTTAAATGGTATTTTGGATTTCCTTCTAACCTTGAAATTTTAGAATATTCCATTTAAAAAATTTACGATTAAATTAATTCTATGGTAATAGAAAAAAGAAAGGACGATCATATAAAAATTTGCTTGGAAAAAGAGGTTGAGTCGGGGGATACGGGGTTTAAAAATATTAGTTTTATTCACAACGCTTTACCAGAAATTAATTTTGATGAAATTGATGTTTCCACTAAATTTTTAGGTGAAGATTTTAAGGCACCATTTTTAATTACTGCAATAACTGGCGGAGGTCCTAATTCAGAAAAAATAAATAAAAATTTAGCAAAAGCCGCAGAAGAATTAGGAATTGGTATGGGTTTGGGTTCACAAAGAGCAATGATTGAAAACCCTGATTTGAAAAAAACTTTTTGGGTAAGAGATGTTGCCCCAAATATATTTTTATTAGGTAATTTAGGAGCAGCTCAAATATTACAATACGAAATAAATAAAATTAAAAAAGCTGTAGAAGATATAAAAGCAGATGGGTTAGCAATTCATTTAAATCCCGCTCAAGAAGTTATTCAACCAGAAGGAGATAAAAATTGGTCTGGGGTTTTAAACAAAATAAAGGAAGTTTGCTTTGATTGTGATTTTCCCATAATTGTTAAAGAAGTTGGTTGTGGAATTTCAGAAGAAGTTGCAAAAAAATTAGAAAATGCCGGAGTTGCTGCAATTGATATTGCCGGAAAAGGCGGAACATCTTGGATTAAAGTTGAAGGTTACAGGGGAAGTGAATTAGAAAAAACCCTTGCAAAAACATTTGAAGATTGGGGAATTCAAACTGTATATTCTTTGGTTCAATGTAAAGAAGCAGTTAAAATACCAATAATTGCATCTGGTGGAATAAGAAATGGTTTGGAAGCGGCGAAGGCATTAGCATTAGGTGCTTCTTTAGTTGGTATGGCTTTACCTTTATTAAAACCAGCTACACAATCTTCAGAAGCGGTTAAAAAATATTTAGAAAAAATTATTTTAGAATTAAAAGTGGCGATGTTTTTAGTTGGAGCAAAAGACCTGAATGAATTAAAAAAAGTAAAAATTATAATGAAAAAAGAATAAACATGCTCTCTAAATTTTATAAATTAATACCAAGGCCTGTTGTTTTAGTTACAACAATAGATAAAGATAGGAAAATTAATGCCGCGCCTTTTAGTTTTATTTCTCCACTATCTTTTAATCCTCCTTTGATTATGATTTCTTCTGCAAAAGAAAGACACACGTATCAAAATATAAAAGAAACTAAGGAATTTGTATTAAACATAATAGATGAATCCTGGCTTGAAAAGGCATTAGTTTGTGCAAAAAACTTTCCTAAAGGAATAAACGAATTAGAAGAAGCAGGGCTTTCGTGGGAGGAATGTGAAAAAGTTAAGCCACCAAGAGTAAAAGAGGCAAAGGCATGGATAGAATGTAAATTTAAAGAAGAAAAGGAAGAAGGTGATCATTTTATTTTAATAGGAGAGGTTGTAAATTTTGGTGGAAGTATAGAAAATTTAAATTTAGTTTTTCATATAGGGATGCAAGAATTTTTAATTGGGAAAGAAAAAAAGTATTATAAATGGTTTTAAAGAGAAAATTCATACCTTTTTGGAATCCATTTTCCTTCCAATCCTTTATAACCACATTTTAAACACTTAAGCTTTACAAGAATTTTTCCACCTAACAGATTTTTTGTGTATGTTTTAACGAGTTTTGATTTACAGCACGGGCATTTTTTCGGAATCTTTCCTTTTTTAACCTTAATTAAAACTTTAACTTCTGGGATTTCTAAAGCAATTAATCTCGCTCTTTTCCCGGAGAGCGCATACTGTTTTTTATTCTTATTTAACTCTTTTACAACCAATTCGGATAATTCTTTTTGAGAACCAACTTTTTTATTTTCTAAAACTCTCTTAATTACAAATTTTACAAGATCCTTAGAAGGAATTTTCATTGTTTAAAAATTAAATTAAAATTTAAAAATTCTTTATTAATCCCCTTTGAAATAATAAAATAGTATGAATAAAAAAGAACTCTTTGATTATGCAAAAAAACATCTAGAAACCGGTTATACTAAAGAAGAAATTGAAAGATATTTAATTAGTATTGGCCATGAACCAGAAAAGGTAAAAGAGATAATTAAAGAAGCGGAGGAGGCTTTAAAAGAATTGTATTTAAAAAAACAAAGTAAAAGAAAAACAAAAATAAAAATAAAATCATTTTTGGGAATCATTTTTGGGATAATAAGTTTTGCTTTAGGTTTCGTTTATGAGATCGCTTTTTTAATTTTAAAAATTCAAATTCCAAGTTTTCTTACACCTTTATTAAAAATTCTTGAAATGGGAAGTTTTTTAGGGGTATTTAATTTTATTTTCTTTCCTTTGTTACTAGGGATTTTTGGCTTTTTAATTGGTTTTGGGGTAGAATTTGCTTATAAAAAATTAAAAAAATAATTATTCCTCCACAAAAATTGGCTCAACTTTATCTAAATACTCTAATTCTTCCCAATTCTTATCAACCCACTTTTGTAATTTTTCAATTTCCTTTGGTTTTAGGTGTTTAAATCTTCCCTGCAATTTTAAATATTCTTCCACTGGTTTTTTCTGTGTTAATCTTTTTGTTATTTTAACTTTTCCATGTTCAATTTCTAATAATGGAAAAAACCCCGTTTCTACCGCTTTTCTTGAAACTTCAACTGATAAGGAAGAATCAAATCTCCACCCCGTTGGACAAGGACATAATATATGGATAAATGAAGGTTGCATCTCAAATCCTTTTTTAATTTTTTGAATTAAATCTGAAGGATATGCTATAGTAGCAGTGGCAACATAAGGAGTTCCATGTGCAGCTACAATAAATGGTAAAGGTTTTTTGGGTTTTTCCTTCCCAAAGGAAACCTTTCCAGGAGGGCTCGTTGTTGTCCAGGCACCAAAAGGGGTTGCTCCAGACCTTTGTATTCCCGTGTTCATATAAGCTTCGTTATCAACACAAATTTGCGTAACTTTATGTTTTCTTTCTAACATACCAGATAATGCTTGAAAGCCAATATCAAATGTCCCGCCATCTCCTGCAATTGCTAAGACCTTCCAAGGTTTTTTTAATTTTTTAATCCCAGCTTCTATTCCAGAAGCCACAGCAGAAACATTTTCAAATGCTACATGAATCCAAGGAACATTCCAAGCGGTATAAGGATAAGGGCTTGTTGTAACCTCTAAACAGGATGTTGCACAACAAACTATCACATCTTTTGGACATGCTTTAGAAATTAAATTTACTGCTATTGCCACTCCACAACCAGCACACATATTATGTCCAGATGAAATTAATTTCATTTTCTCACCTATATCCATTTTACTTCTTCTCTTTCAGATTTAATTTTTTTCATTATCATTTCCATATCATTTAATGTTATATCTTTTCCACCTAAGCCCGCTATAAAACCCAATACTTTTGGTCTTGAACCCAAAGAATATAAAGCGGATCTAATCTCATCATATAAAGCTCCATTATAACCCAAGGATATATCTTTTTCTAAAACCCCTAATGCTCTAACATTTTCACATGCTTTTATGATTTCATCTAATGGGAAAGGTCTTAAAGTTTTTAATTTAATTAAACCCATATTTTCTTTTTCTAATAAAGCCCTTGCTGTTCCAACGACGGAACCTAAAGTTATTAATGCGTACTCAGAATTTTCCATATTAAAAGTTTCTATTAACCCATTACCATAATTCCTTCCAGATAAAGAAGCGAATTCCCTATTAACCCTTTTTATAATTTCTTTTGCTTTTTCCATTGCTTCTTGCTGTTGTTTTTTAAATTCCATGAAGTGCTCAGGTGTTCCTAACGGCCCTTGAGACATTGGCTTATTTGGATTTAAAAATATCTTTGGTTCATAATCAGGTAAAAACTTTTTTACTTCTTCTTTATTTAAAAATTTAACTGGTTCAAAGGTGTGAGATAATATATAGCCATCCATACATACCATTGCAGGTAAATTTATCTCTTCTGCAATTTTAAATGCTTGAATTGTCGTATCAAATACTTCTTGCGCGGACTCCACATAAAACTGCATCCATCCAGAATCTCTTGCTGAAAATGAGTCTTGTTGATCGTTCCAAATATTTATTGGTGATGACAACGTCCTGTTTACAATGTTCATAACTATAGGTAATCTCATTCCAGATGCCACAAATAAAATTTCATGCATTAAAGCTAAACCTTGAGAAGAGGTTGCGGTATAGGATCTAACCCCTAAGGCTTGGGCGCCAACACAAGCAGATAACGCTGAATGTTCAGATTCAACCCTGATCATTTCAGAATCCAATTCTCCGTTGGCAATCATTTTTGCCAACTCCTCAACTATATGCGTTTGTGGGGTTATGGGATATGCCGCTATAACTTTAGGTTCACATAATTTCACGGCTTCCGCAACCGCATAAGAGCCTTCTACAACCCTTTTCATTTTTCTCTCTCCTTTTCTATTGCTTTTTGTGGACATTCTTTATAACAAATTAAACAACCTTTACAATAATCATAATTTACAACTGCTTTCTTTTTTCCTTTAATCTCTTTAACTTCTATACAACCTTCGGGGCAATACCATGTACATATCCCACAACCAATGCATTTATCTGTTATAATTGGTTTAAAGGTTCTCCAACCACCTGTTTTGTTTTCTTTCATGTTTCCAGGTTTTTTTATTGCCCCTCCCATTTCTACCGTCATATTTCCATCTCCTTATAAGCTTCTTCTACTAATTTTTTATTTAATTCTGCCGCTTCGCCCTCAAATCTTTCCTCTACCGCCTTTAACAAACCTTCGAGGGAAACTAAATTTGTTGCTTTTGCAAAAGCGCCCAAAATGGCGGTATTAACTATTGGTTTTCCTAATATTTTTAAAGCAAGAGAGGTTGCATCATATTTAAAAACTTTAAAATTTCCTTCGGTAATAAAATCTTTATTCGTATTTATAACTATAACACCATTTTCTTTTAATCCCTCTAAAACTATTTCGGTTGGTAAAGAATCATCTAAAACGATTAAATAATCTGGATTATATACTTGTGATCTAATTGTTATTGGTTTATCAGAAATCCTACAAAAAGCCTTAACGGGTGCTCCTCTCCTCTCAACACCAAAAGCGGGAAACCCTTGAGAATACTTATCATCATAACCAGCGGCTTTAGCTAAAATCTCAGCTGCCGTGACTGCTCCTTGCCCTCCTCTCCCATGAAATCTAATCTCTTTCATTCTTAAATTTTTGTATTTCACAGATAAAAATGTTAATGAAAATTTTAGTTAAAAGTCGAATTATAAAACAAAAATTAAAAATGAAATTAACATTGGTTGATGTACTAAATAAATTAAAAGTGAATGTCTTCCTAAAAAACAAAATAATTTTGTGAATAAGTTAGAAAATTCCTTTATATTAAATACTCTTTTACCTTCTGGATAAAAAGAATTTCCAAAAAATATTCCAATTAAAATAATACCAAACCAAGGAAAAATTGGAAAATAATCTAAAGTGTAAAAATAATTTGGGATAAAGCCCAACCAAAGGAGATAATAAAAATTAAATGTAAAATTTTGTAAAATTAAGCCAATTAATATAAATCCTATTCCAAGGAAAAAGTTTAAATATTTAAATTTTAAAAACGGATAAGCCAAAATAATTGAAACTCCAATAAAATGAAGGATACCAAAAATTATAAACCCTTGTTTTAAAAATATCCATGTTATAAAAGTAATAATCAAACCCAAGGAAAATATCTTTAATCCTCTAACTAAATATTTAATTCTTAATTCATTTTTTGTTTTATACTTTTTTACTCTTGAAAAACTAAGGGTTAATGATAATCCAACTAAAAAAATAAAAATTGTTGCAATTAAATACGCAAAAATTTTCCAGAACCAATAAGGATCGAAACTAAAAAATCCAAAATAGTTTAAATCAAAAAAGAAATGAAAAACGAGCATCATTATTACGGCAAACCCTCTTAAAAAATCAATTTCCCAAAACCTCTTTATTTTATATTTCTTTCTATCCATTTTCTTACTGCGTCCTCGGGCATTAAACCAATAAATTCATCTACGATTTTTCCATTTTTAAACATTTTAACTGCAGGTATGCTCATTATTCCATATCTCATACTGGTTTGAGGGTTTTTATCGACATTTAGTTTTGCTAAAATAAGTTTTCCATTATACTCCTTTGCTAATTTTTCAAGTATGGGGCTAAGCATTACACAAGGAGGGCACCACGTGGCCCAAAAATCAACAATCACTGGAACCTCTTTTGATTTTTCTATAACCTTTTCATCAAAATTTTCATCACTAACCTCAATTTCAATTTCTTTCATTTTATCCATTAACTTTTTTAATTTTTCCTTTCTTATTTTTTCAAGTTCATCCATAAAAACACCATTGATTTATTTTATATTGAAATATAAAATTTTTAACTAAATTTATATCCCAAATTTTCAAAAATTTCTTTCATTTTTAATGAATCTTGTTCTATAATGGGTGATTCAGAAATAATTGTTATATTAATTTTTTGGTTTAAAATTTCCTTTGCCAATTCCTCAAAACTTGGTTTATTAGAGTTCATTACTATATGATTTTTTTCTCCCTTTAAGCCATATTCGATTCCAGAAAAATGTGTGTGTAAATGAGATAAATTTAAAATAGAAATTTTTTCAAAAATTTCTTTATAATTAATTCTTCCAAAATTCCTTGCAAATATATGAGCCCAGTCAATTACAGGCACGCAGTTTTCAACTTCTCTAGAAATTTTTATAATTTCTTCTAATGTTCCAAATTGAGATATTTTTCCCGTGGTTTCTAAACCAAGTTTAACTTTCCATTTATTCTCAGTTATTTTTTCACTTAATTCTAAACACTCTTTTTTAATGATTTCATATGCTTTTCCTTTAGTTAAATTTCCATAATATCCGGGATGAAAAACAACAATCCACGCCCCTAATAAATTTGCTCTTTCTAAAGAATCTAAAATTCTTTTCTTGCTTTCCTCAATTTTAATTTTTTCTTTCGAACAAAGATTAATGTAATAGGGAGCATGAACAGAAAGCAAAATTCCCAAATTTTTTGCAACTCTCCCAATTTCTTTTGCTTGCTCCAAACTCATCCTAACTCCATAAACAAACTCTATTTCCATTGCGTTTAAACCTAAAGATTTTACAGTTCTTATGCCTTCTAAAGTCGATGATTTCTTGGAAACACTTGGTATTCCGGCAGGACCTAAATAAATTTTCAAATAATCCCTCTTTAAACTCATTAAATTCTTTTACTAAATATTATTTATGAATGAAATTATGAATTTTAAACCTAAGTTTATTGAAAAATATAAGAAACTTTTAGGTGAAGAAATTAATTCTTTTCTTGAAGTGTCTTCAAAATTATTAACAAAATCAATTAGAATCAATACTTTAAAAATTTCAAAAAAAGAATTTTTAGAAAGAATGGATTGGCAATTCAAACAAATGTCATGGTATGAATATGGGTTTTGGGTTTTAAATGAAACTGCTCTTGGGAATACAATAGAACATTCCTTAGGCTATTATTACATTCAAGAGGCAGCTTCTATGATACCTCCTTTAATTTTAAATCCAAAAAAACATGAAATTATTTTAGATTTATGCGCTTCTCCTGGCTCAAAAACAACACAGATCGCACAGATGATGAAGAACACGGGAATTATAATTGCAAATGATATAAGAAAAAGAACAAAACCTTTAGTTGCAAACTTACAAAGATGCGGCGTTTATAACACGATCGTAACTAATATGGATGGAAGAAGATTTTGGAAAGTTGAACAAAAATTTGATAAAGTCCTTTTAGATGCTCCTTGTTCGGGAACGGGGGCAATAAGAAAAAATTGGGAAATAGCAAAAATGTGGAGCGAGAATTCAATAAGAAGTTTATCTAGATTACAAAAGACTTTAATCTTATCTGCCTTTGATTGTTTAAAAGAAAAGGGAATTTTAGTTTACTCAACATGCTCCTTAGAACCAGAAGAAAACGAAGAAGTTATAAATTATTTGCTTGAAAGAAGAAAAAATGCAAAAATTAAAAAAATTAATTTGAAAGGTTTAAAATCAAGACCGGGATTAACT
The DNA here is from genome assembly GCA_964522675.1 of uncultured archaeon. Classification (GTDB taxonomy): domain Archaea; phylum Aenigmatarchaeota; class Aenigmatarchaeia; order QMZP01; family CAZFVX01; genus CAZFVX01. The sequence continues at coordinate 6,919 of CAZFVX010000012.1, read as the reverse complement.
TTTTGGAATAAAAAAGAATATTTTAAAGAAATTAAAAATTGTATTAGGATTTACCCACAAGATAATGATACAGAAGGATTTTTTATTGCTAAAATTGAGAAAACATGATACTAAAAATCTTAAATAAAAATGAGAAAAAGGAATTTTTTAAATCATTAAAAGAAAAATTTGGATTTAATGAAAAATTAAGCTTTTGTTTTATCGAATCGGGTAAAAAGAAAATAAGAATAATAAATAGCGAATTTGATAAAATTAATTTAAAGGGTTTAAAAATAGAAAATTTGGGATTATATTTTGCTAAATGGGATAAAGGAAAAATAAGATTATCTATAGAAGGGAGTCAAATTATAGGACCAAATTCAAAAAAGAATGTTTTAGAGATAAATAAAAAGCAAGCAGAAGAGTGGATGTCTGGCAATAAACTAATAATAAATGAAAATCTAAAAGAAAATGAATTTTACATTTTAAAATATAAAAAAGATTTTTTAGGCTCAGGGAGATTTTCAAATAATTTATTAATTAATTTCATTCCAAAATATAGAAGAATCTTAAGCCATAAACTTTAAGACTAATTCTAAAATAATTACTATAAAACTTATTGCTATTATATGCTCTGGTTTTAGTTTTATTGCCTCTTTAGACTCTTCAAAATACCTAATTAACCCTGCCGTTGATTGGGGCATATAAAATTTATTTTTCTTTGCCATTTTATCACAATTTTTAATAGGTGTGCTGGGAATAACCCGTTTTTTGTATTAGACAGTATTTGTCTATGCGCCTTTCAAATAGTTGCTTATTACAACCATTTTTTGGGCTTGCACTCGTGCAATGATAAGTATTTCACTTATAATTTTATCATTACTCTACATACTCGTCTTTAGTTACCTAAAGACTTTCTGTTTTCATCGTTTAAAAATTATAATTTTATTTCTGCCTTATCATAAACCTCTCGGTTTCCATCTTTCGATGGTGCACAAATGAGTGAACGGAGTTTCCTCTAACCCCTAAGGTTAGATACTGTCTACCCAGCTCACCTATTTTTAATTAGGTGAGTTATCCTTTTAACTAAGGACTCTCGGGTTTTTAGTAACTGTGGGCTAAGTATCTCGTTACCTTGATACTTACACCCCAGTCCTATCAAACCCGTCGTCTACGGGACCCTTGTCTTCTCACCGGTAGTTGCCTACCAGTTTGAAGAGTGATTACCTATTTTCAGGGGCAGCTTCGAGCTTAGATGCTTTCAGCTCTTATCTGCTATGGCGTGGCTACCCGGCAATACCAAAGATAACCGGTACACCAGAGGCCACGACGCCCTGTTCCTTTCGTACTAAGGGCATCTTCCCCTCAGGTAATCAACACCTCCAGCAGATAGAGACCGAACTGGCTCGCACCGTTCTTAACCCAGCTAACGTGGCTCTTTAATGAGTGAACACCTCCACCCTTGGACGCTGCTGCACGCCCAGGAAGAGCCGAGCCGACGGCGGAGAAGCAATGTACGGGGTCGATATGGACTCTCGCCCGCCACGACTCCATTTTGAGGATTAGCCAGGAATTAATTTTAAAAGCTTCTTTTTCTTTTGTGGATGTCTAAAACCAATAATATTTAAAAATCTTATTAAATTTTCTTTTCCATATAATGGAAGAACATAAATTGTTTTATCTTTATATATTTTTCCAGTTTTTATTTTTAATTTTTCAAGAATCTCTTTTATTACATTAATAACTTCTTTTTTCTTTGATGCAACTCTTATAGAATATCTTTTATTATGGACAGTTCCTTCTGCATCAAAAACTCCTTGTAGAAATCCTATCTGATACTCTTTTGATCTTTCTAAGACCTTTTTGTAATTTTTTCTTGTTTCTAAAAGCTCATTATATATTTTCTTTGAGTAAATTGTTAATCTATAGAAACCCTTTGAAGTTTTCCTTAAATTTGAATTTTTGTTATATACTCTATAAAACGCTTTTTTAACAATCTCAAGCCATTCATAAATTTTTTGTTCTATTTCTATTGTGTATTGATTTTTCTTGCCTCTGTAATAAAATGTTCCATCTTCACATGCACCAAGTATAAATCCTTTTTCTCTTTCCATATTTTAAGTTTTAGATTCTTATTTTTAATTCCTGACTAATTATCCCCAGGGTAACTTTTCTGTAATATCTAGCTCCCAATAAAGGAGCATAGAGGATCGCTAGGCCAGGGTTTCCCCCTTGGATTTCTCTCTGTACGAAATCCAATCAGGCCAGCTTTTGCCCTTACACTCTTCTCAGGATTTCTGACCCTGATGAGCTGACCTTTGGGCGCCTCTGATATCTTTTCAGAGGCATACCGCCCCAGTTAAACTGTCCACCTGATGTTGTCCCCCGAAGGGTAAGTGATACAGCAACAAAAGGGTAGTGTTACATTGTCGCCTTAATAGAAGCTGACGCCTCTATCGCATTGCTCCTACCTACGCTATACATTTGTCACCGTATCACAGCATCAAGCTACAGTAAAGTTCCATGGGGTCTTCTTATCCCGCTGGAGGTCTCCTGAATAATCGCAGGACATCAAGTTCACTGGGTACCAACCCGGGACAGTGAGGACCTCGTTAAGCCGTTCAAGCAGGCCGACAATTAATCGGCAAGGGATTACGCTACCTTAAGACGGTCAGAGTTTGCAGCTGAAAGACGCAGACATAGTCTACGTCAATCTGTTACCGCCGCCGTTTACCGGGGCTTCGCTCCCTTGGAAGGGAGTTTCACACACCGGCACTGGGCAGGCCTCAGGGGCTATACAAACCATTTCTGGTTAGCAGCCCCCTGTGTTTTTTAATCAGAAATAGGAGATAATTTAATTGAATCTTTAATTATCCTTTTTAACGTATTAATTGAATTTTTTCTGTAAATTTGTAAACCAAAAATTTTACCAAAATGATATATATAGCATATTATTCCATATTCAGTTATTAAAAATTCTTTTATATTTTCTAATAATTTTCTATCTTTATTGTAAATAACAACGCGGTCTGTTACTGTTCCTTCTGCATCTAAGAAACCCGCAATGAATTCGTTCTTTTCTTCTTTGGTTAGAGATCTAAAAAATTTAGTTAAATTTTCTGTCATATTACTGAATTCTTGGAAAAGTTGTTTGGAATATACCAATACTCTCTTTTTATTACCAGGAATTTTGTAGAAAAACGTATTAAATCCCAAAGAGTCTAATATATTTTTTGCTTTTTCTAAAATTTTTATGTTACTAAGTTGTTGATCTATCCATACACAGTATCTTCCATTTCTTCCAAGATATTTTGTACCATCACCTGCTAACAATCCAAGTAAATATATTTTCATATTTTAGATTTTTATCTGTGTTATATATAAACATCTCCTATTTCTGTTTATTAAACAGTCGGGCCCTCCTTGTCACTGCGACCTAACACTCCTAGCTTAGCTAGGGTGCTAGGCACCCCTTCTCCCGAAGTTACGGGGCTAATTTGCCGAATTCCCTGGGTTGGTTTCTCCCAACACACCTTCGCCTTCTCAGCGAGGGGCACCTGTGTCGGTTCTCGGTACGGTCAAGGGAAATCCTTCTTAACTCCCTTTTCACGGACCCCAGGAATTGGCCAAACCTCCTAAGGGAGGCTATTCCCAGCTTCGTCTAGTTCTCATCATTACGATACTCCCTAGACTTCACTGGTTAACCACATCTCTGTGGTTGACCTATCCTGAGGTGTCAGGAGTTAAGCTTGCGTTACCGCACGTATTCCCTTGGTGCAGGAATATTAACCTGCTTCCCTTTCGGCACACTCCAGTTAGGGTGTACCTTAGGACCGACTAACCCTCGGCTGACGAACATTGCCGAGGAAACCTAGCCCTTCAGGTGGCTGGGATTCTCACCCAGCTTTGCTGTTACTATCGGCAAGATTCTTATTTCTGTGAGGTCCATTTGGGTTCACACCCAAACTTCTACCCTCACAGAACACCTCCCTACCCCTCCTTTCGGAGTTCAGGGTCTCGGTAACTTACTTAGTCTCGCACATTTTCAGAGCCTCTAACCTCGGTGGGTGAGCTGTGTTGCGCCAAGTGAAAATTCATTGCTGGGTTAATAAATCATTAAAATCAATAGCCAGTTTATTATTCATCATTTTCACTAAGTTACGCACTCTTTAAAGGATGGCTGCTTCTAAGCCAACCTCCCCACTGTCTGAGGTTAGAGACATCTTTATTCACTTAGTAAGTATTTAGAGACCTTAACCCTGATCTGGGTTATTACCCTCTCGGATATCAAGCTTACCCCGATACCCTCACTCCTGCCATCTACGATAATAAAGAGTTCGGAGTTTGACAGGGTAACTGAGGATTTCTCCCCTTGGCTACCCAGTCAGTAACTCTACCTCTTTATTTATCTCCGGCAGGGCTGAACTATGGTTCATTTCGGGAGGAACCAGCTATCGCCAGTCTAGATTGGTCTTTTGCCCCTAGCCCCAGGTCACCCGAGCGATTTGCATATCAGCACCGGTAACGAGCTTCCATCTTGGTTTCCCAAGACTTCACTCTGCCCAGGGCTAGATCGACTGGCTTCTGGTCTTATCCCTGTGATTAAGGCGCTTTCACACCTAATCTCCTCGTGGGAAAAATCCCACTGCGAGATCTTTGTTTTCACTTCGGTTACCATTTTAACCTCACCACAGAGATAAACTCCTTGCCACGTGTTTCAAAACGGTCGGTATAAGTAGATAATTCCTATCTTCGTACTCAACCCTCACGGGTTTTTCCTTCGATAGGAATTTAACTACCTATACCAGCCTGTAGCTATTTGGTTTCAAGCTTTTTTCATCTCCCGGTAGGGATACTTTTCAGCTTTCCCTCACGGTACTAGTGCGCTATCGGACTCAAGTTATATTTAGGGTTGGGAGTTATTGTCTCCCATATTCCTATTGGATATCCAACCAATAGTACTCTGGAATTGGCTTTCGATCCACTTAACTTACGTCTACGGGGCTATCACCCTCTATGGCGGGTCTTTCCAGACCACTTCGACTTCGTTAAGGAGGATCTCATTTAAACCAATCCAAACCCCACATCTTCTTATAGTTTCCTATAAGAATTCGGTTTGCCCTGTTCCCTTTTCAGTCGCCCTTACTCAGGGAATCGCTATTGCTTTCTTTTCCTGCAGGTAATAAGATGCTTCAGTTCCCTGCGTCCCCTCTCCCAAAGGGAGTAGCCCGAAGGCTGGGAAGTCCCATTCAGGAATCCTGGGTTCAAAACCTGTATGCGGTTACCCCAGGCTTATCGCAGCTTACCACGCCCTTCTTCGGTACTTGAGCCAAGCTATCCACCAAATAGCTTAGTAGTCCTTATTAGTCAGGATAACTCACCTATGAATTTCATTTGGGAGTTCAAATGGTGTTCACTTCTTCATCTAAAATCAGAATTTAAATATCATTACTCCCTCTAAATCCACCTCTCATAAAAATGAGAAGATTCACTCTGAAAACTTTGGACCGGACGGGATTTCAATTAAATAAATTTGAACCCGTGGCCTCTGCCTTGCAAGGGCAGCGATCTTCCAGACTGATCTACCGGCCCAAAATCTTCTCAAGAAGAGTTATTTTGGTTTGAAAATAAGGAGGTGATCCAGCCGCACGTTCCCGTACGGCTACCTTGTTTCGACTTAGCCCTCCTTGCAGAGCTTTGATTCGACCTTTCCAATAAGAAAAGGCCTCATCAAAACTCCACTCGGATGGCTTGACGGGCAGTGTGTGCAAGGAGCAAGAACGTATTCGCCGCTAGAATCCACAGAAAGACGACTTTAATAGGTTGTATAAGTCGTCAATCTCTGATGACCAGCGACTACTAGAGATTTCGCCTTCACGAGGGCGAGTTGCAGCCCTCGATCTGAACTAAGGATAGGTTTGGGGATTAGCTTCTCCTCTCGGAGTTGCATCCCATTGTCCTATCCATTGTAGTCCACGTGTAGCCCGGGGGATTCAGGGCATGCGGACCTACCGTCGCCCGCTCCTTCCTCTGGCTTAGCGCCAGCGGTCCCCTATGAGTGCTCCTTTCCCGGAGGAAAGGATAGCAACATAGGGCACGGGTCTCGTTCGTTACCTGACTTAACAGGACACCTTTACCGAAGCCTTTTACTTCGAGTTTTCGCTTAAGCTTTTAGCAGAAGCGTTTAGCTCTCGTAAAAGGCTTACACGGCACGAACTGACGATGGCCATGCACCACCTCTCAGCTTGTCTGGTAAGGTCTTCAGCCTGACCTTCATTCTGCTGTTTGGGGGACAGATACCCATTTTAAAGGTTTAAAAATGTAATCTTTTAAGGAAAAACCAATTCTCCATCCAACCCTTTTGGATATTGGTGAAACAAAATTTCTTACATTTATTTTTAAATGAAAGTCAATTAACATATTAATAATGTTTTCTTTTAATTTATTGTTTGATGTTGTTATTTCAACGTAATTTCTTTGAACATATCCGTCACTATCAATTAAACCTTCAATAACACCTTTTTTAAATTCTAATGGAACTTTCATTTTCTTTATTCCATCTTTTGTGCAAGTGTTTTTTATAAAATTTATTAATTGTTTTGAATGAACCTCTATTATACATGTATTGTCTCTGGTATATCTTCGAATGTTCATATTTTTATGAAGTTTTGAGAGTATTTTTATGATCTTTTCTTGAATTAATTTTTCATTTAAACCAAGAAAATATCTTAACCGATAAATTCCATTTAAGTTTTGTTCAAAAATGTTTCCATCTCCGATATAAAGGCCTATTAGATATCCTTTTTCTCTGGATGTTATTTTAGAAAAATTTACTGTATTCATAATTATTCTTTTATATTTAGTGGTATTAAATGAGTATCTGTCTCGCCCCCGGTAAGGTTCTCGGTGTTGAATCCGATTAAACCGTAGCCTCCACCTC
>CAZFVX010000011.1:9851-15753 GCA_964522675.1 uncultured archaeon | reverse complement strand
AAAAAGGAAAATATGAAAGTCCCAATTTATACTATTGAGGGAAAAACTAAAGGAAGCTTGGAATTACCTAAGATTTTTTCAGAAGAAGTTAGAACCGATTTAATCAAAAGAGCCGTTTTGGCAGAACGATCAAAGCAAAGACAACCTTATGGTTCTGATCCTTTGGCGGGAAAAAGAACTTCCGCTCATTATCACGGTAGAAGACATAGAAGATGGACCATGATGAATAGAGAAATGGCGAGAATGAAGAGGATTCATAACCAAGGACCATTAAATTACAGGGCAAGATTCGTCCCTCAAGCCGTAAAGGGCAGAAAAGCACATCCTCCAAAAGTTGAAAAAAAATGGGAGCAAAAAATAAATAAAAAAGAAAGATTAAAAGCATTATTTTCTGCGATTGCGGCAACTGCTAATAAGGACTTGATTATTAAAAGGGGTCATAAATTAAACGGTGTGAAAGAGTTACCTTTGGTTTTGGAAAACGATTTTGAAAATTTGAAAAAAGCAAAAGAAGTTGTTGAAGTTTTAGAATCTTTAGGCCTTAAAGAAGAATTAGAAAGAGCAAAACAAAAGAAAGTAAGAGCGGGAAAAGGAAAAATGAGAGGTAGAAGATACAAAAAGAAAAAAGGCCCATTAATTGTTGTTAGCGAAGAAAAAGAAGTAGTTAAAGCAGCAAAAAACATAGCGGGAGTTGACGTTGTCCCCATCAAAAAACTTAATGTTGAATTACTTGCTCCTGGAACTCATCCAGGGAGATTAACAATCTGGAGCGAATCCGCAATAAAAGAATTAGAGAAAATAGGTGGATAGGGTGAGTATTTATAAAAGTGAAGAAGAAATTTTAGATATACTTAATTCGCTTGATGCTTGGAAAGAAGGTGGAATACATAGAAATTATGCTGTTCAAGAAATATCAAATATAACGGGATATGATAAAGAAAAAGTTGAAAGTATTATTAAAATTCTTGCAGATGAAGGAAAAATTACATATACGGGTTCGAGTTTTCTAGAATCTTTTATTAAAACAAATGAATAAATTTAAGAAATTTACTTTTCTTCTAAATAAATAGTGAATAATATGCAAAATCAAAATTATGAATTTAAAACTAAAGGAATAGAAAAATTATTTGGAGAATATTTATTAAATGAAGGAAGAGAAGACCTTAAAAATTTTTATGAAAATTTTAGACAACAGTTTAAACCCGCTGAAAAGAAATGCCCATCTTGTGGTGAAGTTTATCCTTTAGGAAATTGCCCAGAAGGACATCCATTAAATCTTGAATATTACGGTAAAGTTGTTAGAATAGTGTGCCCAGAGTGTAAACGATACTTTAATAGAGGAAAATGCGATAATTGTGGGGCAGAGCTTGAGTATTTTTTAATTGGAAACGAAAGAACGGCATTTAGAATCTTTAGCATATTGCCTCTTTCCTCAGAAAATGAATTAAGAAATACAGAATTTTTTAGAAAAGCGGGTGATATTTCAAATATTCTTAGACCACTTCATTATTTAAGAGAAAATATGCATTCTTTGGAATTAGTGACATTCCCTAAAAATGAACATAGAAGTTATTTTTGGAAAAAAACACAAAAAGGACAAGAATTTGAAGATTATTTTTGGGAAAATATGCGTTTATTTAATGATGAGTTAGAAGAAGAATATAGAAGATTTTTAGATAATAGAATAGGGGAACAAAGAAGAAAGGGAGTAAAAATTAAAAGAAAAATAACAGAAATATGGGAAATAAATGGGATGAGAGAAATAAAAGAATTTGAAGAGGCTTTGCTTTATGTTAAGTAGAAAATGTATTTATTTAACTACAGCAAGTGAACACGAATTGTATGAGATTTGTCCAGAAAGATGGTATATAGAAAAGGTTAAATTTATAAAACCGGGAGCAACAGAAACACTTGTTTTAGGGAAAATTAAACATAAATTTCTCGAAAGAGAATTTGAAGCGGGTTTAGATTATTTAACGCCCGAGTTTGAGGCGATAAAAAGAATAGATTTAGAAAATTATATAAGAAGAAGAGCTCGAAAAGCAAGAAACGAAATAATAGAAGAAAATTCTAAAGAAATAAAAGAGATGGGAATAAAAAGAAGAAAAATAAGAGATATATTAAAAGGTGTATTTTATAATAATCTCCATGATTTTGTTGATTATTTATCAGAAAGAAAGAAAACTACAACTATAAAAAAATATGTGAGAGGAGAAGATTTGCAAAGACCTTTAATTAATAAAAAGGTTTGTCTGGTTGCGAGGCCTGACTATATTATAAATTTTGAATATAAAGGTACAAATATTTTAAATGGTGTATTTATTTCTGAAATAAAAAGTGGAAATCAACCAAATAAAATTTATTCGAGTATAATAAATCAAATAACTGCTTCACATATGTGTTTAGAAGAGAGCAAAGATATGGTTAAAAATTTATTTGGAAGGGAATTAGAAATAATGGATTTTGGTGTGGTATTTTTCAATAATTTAAAAGAAAATAAAATAAAAATAACCAATCGAGAGAAGAAAAGAATTAAAGAAAATACAAAAACCATGAGAAAAAGTAGGGCAAGAGAAGATGATTCTGAACTAAGAAAAAATTATAATGCGTGTAGTTTTTGTCCCGAAGAAATAAAAATTGAATGTGAAATCTAAATTTATTTAAATCTATTCTTATATTTTTAATAAATTAAATAAATATAGTGATAATATGGACCCTTGGAAAATAATTGTTCATACACATTTAACTGAGAAATCAACTGGTTTAGCAGACAAGGAGAATAAATTGGTTTTCATAGTTAATAGAAGGGCTAATAAAAACCAAATAAAAGAGGCTGTGGAAAAACTTTTTGAAGTTAAGGTTGAAAGTGTTAAAACTCAAATAACAAGAAAGGGAGAAAAAAAAGCTTATGTGAAATTAAAACCCGAATATATAGCAGCCGATGTTGCAACGAGATTGGGTGTAATATAATTGGTGTTTAAATGGGTAAAAGAATAATTTCTCAAAGAAGGGGAAGGGGTTCGCCAACTTATAGGGCAAACTCTCACAGATTTAAAGGTAGACCCGAGTATAAAGAAGGAATACCAAAGGTAATCGATATAATTAATGATCCTGGTAGAGACCCTCCTTTAGCGAAAGTAAAATATGAAAATGGTGAAGAGGGGCTTTTAATTGCCGCGGAAGGAATAAAAGTTGGTGATGTTTTAGAATCTGGAAATGGTTGTGTTTTGCCTTTATCCAAAATACCCGTGGGAACTCAAATATTTGGGATTGAAACATATCCCAATTCGGGACCTAAATTATGCAGAACGGCGGGTTCTGCTGCAATATTACTTTCAAAATCAGAAAAAGAATGTATAATAAAATTGCCTTCAAAAAAGCAAAAATCACTAAATCCAAATTGTAGGGCAACTATTGGCGTTCCAGCTGGTTCGGGAAGAAATCAAAAACCTTGGATGAAAGCGGGTAAAAAATGGATTGCCATGCACGCGAGAGGGAAATTATATCCAATAACTAAGGGAGTTTCAATGAATTCGGTTTCACATCCTTTTGGTGGGGGAGGAACGGGTAAGAGAAGACCTCCTGTATCAAGATTTGCACCTCCGGGTAGAAAAGTAGGTTCCGTGGCGGCAAGAAGAACTGGAAAGAAAAAGAGGTAATTATATGGTAAAATTTATGTATAGGGGGAAAAGTTTGGAAGAAATCCAAAATATGAGTTTGGCGGAATTTAGCAAACTCCTTCCCGCAAGAGAAAGAAGAAGCTTAAAAAGAGGGTTAACCGAAAGGCAAAAGAAATTGTTAGAAAAGATTAGAAAAAATCCCAATAAATTCCATAAAACACATTGTAGAGATATGTTAATATTACCTGAAATGATTGGAGTTAAAATAGGAGTTCATAATGGAAAAGAATATGTTCCCATAGAAATAAAACCTGAAATGATTGGTCATAGGTTAGGAGAATTTGTGCTCACGAGAAAACAAGTTAAACACTCCGCTCCAGGTTTTGGGGCAACGAAATCCTCAAAGTTCGTACCATTAAAGTAAGGGAGATAAAATGGAATATTGCTTAAAACCAAAGCCAGAGAAATCGGCAAAAGCATTAGGTGTAAATCTAAGAATATCCACAAAAAATTCAGTTATTGTTTGCAAGGCGATCAGGGGAAAAACATTAGAAAAGGGAAAAAAATTATTAGAAGATTTGATAGATAAAAAAAGAAGTTTAAATGGAAAATATTATACAAATGCATGTAAAGAAATTTTAGAAGTTTTAAAATCAGCAGAAGCAAATGCAGAATTTAAGGGTTTAGATTTAGAGAAATTAATTATTCATGCTTCAGCCCATAAAGGATTTTCTTTTTGGACGCCGAGAAGATTTAAATTAAGAAGGAGAAGAAAAAAAACAACTAATATACAAATAATATTAATTCAGAGGTGAGATTATATTGAAAAAATTTTTCATTAATAAGGGAATAAATCAAGTAAAACTTATAAATTTCATTAAAAAGAATTTCTCTTCTACACAGTTTTCTGAAATAAAAATTCAAAAAACTCCTTTGGGAACAAAAATTATAATATATGCAAATAATCCGGGAAGAATAATCGGAAAGGGTGGAGCTCAAATAAGAAAAATAACCGAGGAAATAAAAACAAAATTTGAAATTGAAAATCCGGAATTAGATATAAGGCCCGTGGAGAACCCCGATTTAAATGCAAAAATTATTGCCAAACAAATAGCTTCTGCATTAGAAAGAGGTTATAATTATAAAAAAATTGGAAATTTAGCCTTAAAAAGAATTATGGATGCTGGTGCTGTTGGAGCAGAGATAAGACTCGCTGGGAAACTTGCTGGAAAAGAAAGAGGAAGAATTCAAAGATTTGTGAGTGGAAATGTTAAACATTGCGGAGAAATTGCAAAAAGATTGGTAGATGAAGGATATGCAGAAACAACAGTTAAATTAGGAAAAATAGGGATTACAGTTAAAATTATGAAAAATTATGAAAATATAATTGAAGCCAAAGAAGAGAAATTAGAAGAAGAATTAATAGAAAAGCCACCAGAGACAGAAGAGGAAGTAGAAGAGGTTGTGAAAGAAACTAGCGAAAAAGAAGAAGTGAAAACCAAGGAAGAAAAATAATTACTGATTTTATGAAAGAAATCGAACTTCTTTTTAAAATCGATAAAGAAAAAGCAGAGGAAATAAGACAAAAATTAAAAGAATTTTTTACTGAGCGTGTGATAGAAATAGATACTTATTTTTATCCACCTCATAAAGATTTTTTAGTAAGTGAAGAAGGACGAGAGAACTTACGAGTAAGAAAAAGCAAGAATAAAAATGAATTAACTTATAAAAGAGTAATATATAATAAAGGACAATACTCTCATTCAATAGAAAAAAGTGTTGAGATTTCAGATCCAGAAAAAATTATTGAGATTTTGAAATTACTTGGATTTAGAATTCATTTTATTGTCAGCAAAAAAAGAGAAACTTTTAAAGAAAAAAAATTTAAAATCACAATAGATGATGTGAAGAACTTGGGTATCTTTGTAGAAATTGAATGGATAGGTCCTAAAAAAAGCAATAAAGAGATTAAAAAAGAATGTATAAAAAAAGCTTCCGAATTAGGTTTAGAAAAAATACAAGATAAAGGATATCTAAGGTTACTCGAAGAGAAATTAAAGATATAATATCTCACCGAAAGAAAAATAGTTAAGACATAAAGAAAAGATTAAAAGGAAATGAAATGGAAAATTCAGAGAAAGAAAAAATAAAAATATTTAAATTTTTAAATTTATGTTTATTATGAAAAATTTAATAAATTATAAAATTAAAAAAATAAAGGTAAAGAAATGGCTATTTTAAATATGAAACAAATTAGAAAAATGAATGAAAAGGAGTTAAAT
>CAZFVX010000011.1:2297-9751 GCA_964522675.1 uncultured archaeon | reverse complement strand
AATGGCTATTTTAAATATGAAACAAATTAGAAAAATGAATGAAAAGGAGTTAAATAAAAAATTAGAAGAATTAAGATTAGAATTATCAAAAGAAAAGGGAAATATTAATGTTGGTGCTTCTGTCACATCCCCTGGAAAAATAAAAGAAATTAGAAAAACAATTGCTCGAATTCTAACTTATAAAAATGAATTAAAAGAGGGAAAGAAAGTAAATGCCTGAAATCTGTCCAAATTGTGGATTACCCAAGGAACTGTGTGTTTGTGAAACAATAGCAAAGGAAACAGAAAAAATAAAAGTATTTACTGATAAGAGGAGATACGGAAAGGCAATAACGGTGATTGAGGGAATACCGAAAGAAGCTGAACCAAAAAAAGTTCTTAAAGAATTGAAAACAAAATTCGCATGTGGTGGGACTTTAAAAAACAACACAATAGAGCTTCAAGGAAATCATAAAAATAAAGTGAAATCAGTCCTAATGAAACTTGGATTTCCAGAAGAACAGATAGAAATCATTTAATTCAGAGATACTCAGGGAAAGAAAGAAATTTTTTAGTGTTATTTATAAAATATGATTATTGAGAAAACTAACAACAGAAAAAAATTTGTTAATAAATCCTTAAAAAGAATAGAGGATTTATTTAAACCTAATAAAAAGGTTTTAGTGAAGCCAAATATTGTTTCTTATGAACCCTATCCAACCACAACACATCCAGAAGTTTTAAGGGCTGTTCTAGAATTTCTTTCACAATTTAATTTAAAAATTTTTGTTGCCGATGGCCCCGCTGCAACCGCAGGTACTTCAAAGAAAATTATAGAGGAACATCCTTTAAATGAAGTTTGTAAGGAATTTGGACTCTCTTTGATTGATATATTAAATTATCCTATGGTTAGTATAAGAACTAAAACGGGTTATAAACTAACTTTATCAAAACTCCCCTTTGAGACAGATTTACATATATCTTTACCTGTTTTAAAGTCTCATTTTATAACAAATATAACTGGTGCTCTAAAAAACCAATTTGGATTATTATCTTTTCAGGAAAGATTAAAATTACATTCAGATTTAAAACACATTTTAAGGGAATTAAAATCATTTATAAATCCCAAAACTTATGTTAGTAAATCAAGATTTTTGATGAGTTTGGAAAGAATAAAATTTAGATTTGAATTAAAAGATATTCATAGAGGTATCGCAGAATTAAACACAATTATAAAACCCGATTTATTTATAATTGATGCCATCGAAACTTTTATTTACGCCCAAGAAATTAGACATGGCGGAAAACCCGTAAAATTAGGATATATGCTTTCTGGAAAAGATCCTTTAAAACTTGATATTAAAGGATTTGAATTATTAAAAAATATAGATCCAAACTTAAAACAAAAGAAACCAGAAGATATAGAATATATAAAATATGCAAAAGAGTTATTAAAGAGGTAATTCAGTTTTCCAAATTACTTTTTCAGACTTCTAATTAAACTTTTAATTTCTTCCAAGTCTTTTTGCATATCTTGAATTTCCCTTTCCGCCTTTCTATTAACCATATAATCGTATCTTGCAGTTAATCTGTCCCTTTCTGCTTGTCTGTTTTGACTCATTAATATTATTGGCGCCTGAACGGCCGCTAAACATGAGAGAGTTAAATTAAGTATTATAAATGGCCATGGGTCCCAGCGATATATAAAACCCGTGAGATTTAAAAATATCCAAATTCCTATAAAAACAAATAATAGTATTATGAAAGTCCAGCTTCCACAAAACTCGGTTATTTTATCTGCCGCTTTTTGACCAAGCGTTAATCTCCCTTTAAAAATTGGATGTTTGTCTTGATTCTTAGTTTTTTTATTTTTCATATTAATAATTAAGATAAAAACCCTATAAATTTCTTTATAAATAAAATTCAATATCTTAAAGGGATTAAATGGCATTAACACCAAAAAATTTAGTTAGACACGAATTAATCGGTTTGGAGGCTAAAATAGTTAATTCTACAAACAAAAGTAATATTGGCTTAAAGGGAAAGGTTGTTAATGAAACAAAAAACACTTTAACCTTAGAAATTAAAGGAAAAGAAAAAAATTTTATAAAGGATCAATGTGTGTTTGTTTTTAAAATTCCTTCTGGTGAAAAGGTTAAAGTTGATGGAAAACTTCTTGTGGCACGGCCAGAAGACAGGATAAAGAAAAAATTTAAAAAATGGTAACGAAATATTTTTAAATACTACTTATAAGTAGAAAATATGATAAAATTAATATTGGGAGTAATGCATAGAGACGAGGAAGAATTAAATAAAGTAATAAATATGGTTGATTCGTATTTAAATGAAGGATTAAGAAATATTGGAATAGAATTACCAATGGATTATTTAAATAGAGAATATGGTATTAGAACTTTCTTTTTTGGCGATATCGCTGAGTATTTTAGAAAAAAAGGTATAAATATAATTCCTTTAGAAAATCCAGAAACATGGGATGAGTATCATTCATTGGGAATAGTGGAACAAGTAATGAAAAATGAAATTAGTAAAGAAGAAATAAAGGCATATATAAGAGAAACTGAAATTACTCCTTATCTCCCGCCAGAAGAGGTATATTATAGATGGATTTTAAATAAAAGATTTAAAAAAGCGCTTGAAGTCTTAAATAAAATTTCATCTTTAGAAGATTTAGAAGAGTTAGCAGAATTTCTTATTAATGAAAGAGAAGAAAAAATGCTTGAAAAAATTAATGAATATAAGCCAGATCTTATTTTGGTTGGAGATGGCCATGCACAAAAAATAAAGCAGAAATTACCTGAATATGAATACAAAAGAGGCTATTAATTTAAATTTTGAATTTCTTTAAAGGGCTAAGATATTATTTAAAAACCTTTAAATATTTATATACTAAAAAATTTTAATTCACATATTAATTAAACACAAAAACATAGTTTAGTGATTATATGAAAAAAAATATTGGTTTGAATGTAAAGCCACCGGAAAAGAAATGTGAGGATGAGAAGTGTCCTTGGCACGGTAAACTATCTATAAGAGGAAGGGTATTTGAGGGAATTGTAAAATCAGATAGAGCAGCTAAAACGGTAGTTATTGTTAGACATTATCATAGATATGTTCCTAAATATGAAAGATATGAAAGGAAAAGATCAAAGCTAGTAGCATATAATCCCGCTTGTATAAAAGCAAAAAAAGGAGATAAGGTTATAATTGCTGAGTGTAGAAGATTATCTAAAACAAAACATTTTGTGGTTGTTGCAAAGGTGGAAAAATGAAAGCAATAGGTTCTAAAGTTACAAAGGCATTATCAGTCGGTTCAAGAATAAAGTGTATAGATAATTCCGGAGCAAAAGAAATGGAAATAATAGCAGTTAAAGGATTTAAAGGAAGAAGAAGAATGCATCCAAAAGCAGGTGTTTCAGATTTAGTTATTTGTGCCGTTAAAAAAGGAAGTGAAAAAATTAGACACGAGGTTGTTAGAGTTGTTATCGTTAGGCAAAAAAAGGAATATAGAAGGCCAAATGGTTTAAGAATTAAGTTTGAAGATAATGCTGGTGTTATTGTAAATGAAAAGGGAGAGCCTAGAGGAACTCAAATTAAAGGACCTATAGCAAAAGAGGTTGTTGAAAGATTTCCTACCGTTGGTAAATTGGCAAGTATGGTGGTTTAATGATAAAATTTGAAGAGTTTATGAAATTGGATATAAGGGTCGGGAAAATAATTTCAGCAGAAAAAGTTGAGGGAACAGATAAATTAATGAAATTAGAAGTGGATTTGGGAAATGAGAAAAGACAATTGGTTGCGGGAATTGCTGAATATTATAAGCCAGAAGAAATAATTGGAAAGAAAATACCAATTTTAACTAATTTGGAACCAAAAACATTTAAAGGAATAGAAAGCCAGGGAATGATATTAGCGGTTGATGTTAATAATGAACCCGTGTTGCTACTACCAGAAAAAGATGTTCCCGAAGGAAGTAAGGTGAGGTAAATGAAACAAAATTGGTCAAGAAGTTGGATAAGCTCCAAGCAGCCGAGAAAACAAAGAAAATATAGATATAATGCTCCTCTTCATATTAGACATAAATTTGTTTCTGCTCATTTGTCAAAAGAATTAATCGAAAGATTTAATACGAGAAGTTTGCCCCTGAGAAAAGGCGATTTTGTTGAGATTATGAGAGGGGAATTTAAGGGTTTAAAGGGAAAAATAGAAAAAATTGATTTAACTAAATGTAAAGTTTACATTGAAAATATAAAAGTTAAAAAGGTTGATGGTTCCGAAGTTAAAAAGGCAATAGAACCTTCAAATTTAAGGATTGTAAGATTAAATTTAGATGATAAACGCAGGCAAAAAATATTTGAAAGGTTTGCAAAAAAAGAAACTAAATCAAAGGAAGTAAAAAAGAAAAAAACTAAAAAAGAGAGTGAGTAAATGGCACATTTAAAAAGATACGGAATACCGAAATTTTGGCCTTTATCTAAGAAGGAAAAAGTTTGGGCCGTTAAACCAAGACCTGGTCCTCACCCCAAAGATTTTTGTATCCCTTTACAAATTATTGTTAGGGATATTTTAGAATTAGCAGAAACATCAAAAGAAGCAAAGAAAATAATAAAGGCAAAGAACATTCTAGTTGACAAGAAATCGAGAACAGATCCAAATTTCCCTTGTGGGCTAATGGATGTTATTGAAATTCCCGAATTAAAAAAATATTATAGAATTAATGTGAATAAAAAGGGTTTGTACTTAGAAGAAATAAAAAAAGAGGATTCGGATAAAAAATTATGTAGAATTCAAAATAAAACTATTGTTAAAAGGGGTTTATGTCAATTAAATTTGCATGATGGGAGAAATATTTTAGTTAAAGATTCTAAAAAATACAAAACTTCCGATTCTTTGCTTATTCAATTACCCGATCAAAAAATTTTAAAACACGTTCCGTTTAAAGAAGGTTCTAATGCCATTGTTTTTTCTGGTAAAAACATTGGCTTTACCGGTAAAATTAAAAAAATCATTCCTAGAAAAAGCATGCTTGAAGATAATAAAGTGATATTACAAACAAAAGAAAAAGAAATAGAAACACTTAAAGATTATGTCTTCGTTATAGAATAGGTGAAACATGAAAGCTAAAAGTGAAAACCCAATGAGAAAAATAAGAATTGAGAAGATTACTGTTAATATCGGAGTGGGAGAATCCGGACCAAAATTAGAAAAGGCGAAAAAACTTTTAGAAAAACTTACAGAAAAAAAGGTTGTAATTACAAAAACTCATAAAAGAACAACTTTTGGAACGGCGAAAGGAAGACCCATAGGGGTTAAAATTACTTTAAGAAAAGAAGATGCCGTTAATTTTTTAAAAAAAGCTTTACAAGCAGTTGAAAATAAATTAAAATCTTCACAATTTGATAATAATGGTAATTTTTCTTTTGGTATTGCAGAGTATATAAGTATTCCCGGATATAAATACGATCCCGAGATTGGGATTTTGGGAATGGATGTTTGTGTTACTTTAGAAAGACCTGGGTTTAGGGTTAAAAGGAGAAGAATGAGAAAAGCAAAAATAGGAAAAACACATAAAATTACACCACAAGAAGCAATTAATTGGGTAAAAGAAAATTTTGGAGTAGAAGTGATATGATGGGTCACGATGAATTAGTAAAGTTTTTAAAAGATATAAGAAAACTAAAATTAATGCCAAGATCTGGTTGGATTTATTATAAAATTAAGAACTTAGAAACTATAGGTTCACATTCTTTTGGGACAGCGATTTTATCATTAATATTGGCGCAAGGTAAAAAATTAAACGAAGAAAAAATAATTAAAATGGCTTTATTTCATGATTTGGCGGAAGCAAGAACGGGAGATTTAACACCACGCGATAAAGGATATAAGTTTAAGAATGAGATAGAAAGGGAAAATTTAAAGACAATGGTTAAAAATTTACCTTTAAACTTACAAAATGAAATAATTGGTTTGGTGGAAGAGTTCATAAAAGGAAAAACAAAAGAGGCGGAAATTGTAAAGACTGCTGATTTGCTTGATGCCGTATTCATGGCTCTGGAATACGAGAAACGAAGTAAAAAATTAAATGAATTTTTCCAAGTTAAATTTAAAGATCCATTTGCTCAAGAGTTTTATGAATATTTAAAAAGTTTAAGAGAATAGATATATAGGTGTAAATATGGGATATGAAAAAATTTTAAAACAAATAAAGGATAAGCCCGTAAAAAAACAAAGATTTGAGAAGTTTAATTTACCTAAAAAAAGAAAATTTGGTAAAGGAGTTTATAAGTGCAGATGCTGTGGGCAAACTGGAGCAGTTATAAGAAAATATGGTTTGATGTACTGTAGGCAATGTTTTAGGGAGGAGGCTGAAAAATTGGGGTTTAAAAAATATAATTAGTGATAATATGAGACATGATTTAATTTCTGATGTTTTTACAATAATAAAAAACGCAGAGGCTGTAGGTAAAAAAGAATGTATAGTTCCCGCTTCTAAATTAGTTAAATCTATATTAAAAGTTATGCAAAAACATGAATTTATAGGTAATTTTGAATATATAGATGATGGAAAAGGAGGAAAATTCAGAATCGAACTATTGGGAAAAATAAATGAATGTAAATCAATAAGACCGAGATTCTCTGTTAAAAAAGAAGATTTTATAAAATTTGAAAAAAGATTTTTACCTTCTTTTGATATAGGGATTTTAATTTTAACTACAGATAAAGGAATAATTGATAATATAGAAGCAAAAGAAAAGGGAATTGGTGGAAAATTATTGGGATATGTATATTAGTGATTGAAATGATAGAAAAAGAGATAAAAGATGCTATGGAAAATAAAAAATTAATAATTGGGACTAAAACAGTTTTAAAGAATTTAAAAAATAATAAACTTAAAAAAATAATTTATGCCTCAAATTGCCCCGAAAAAACCAAAAAAGATTTAAATTATTATGCCCAATTTTCTGATATTGAAATAAAAGAATTTAAAGGAACTTCACTTGAACTGGGAATAGTTTGTGGAAAACCTTTCAATATACTTTTACTTGGGATATTGAAGTGAAAAAAATGGTAATAAAACTTGAGACACAAGCAATCAGGGCTATAGCAATATTTGAACAAATTACGGGGGTTCATATAAAGGATTGTTTAGTTACTGATGAGTGTATTTATTTTTTAATTGAACCGGGAAAAGTTGGAACCGCTGTTGGTAGAAATGGCTCTTTAGCAAAACATATAGAAAAAATGCTTGGTAAAAGAATAAAAATTTATGAATATGCGGATACACCAGAGGGTTTAATAAAAAATATGATTCCTAATGTGAAAAATATAAATATAAACGGAGAAGGAATAACAATTTATGTTGCTCCACAAGACAAATTTACAATAATTGGAAGAAACGGAAGAAATATCAAAGTTATAAAAGCATTTTTAGAAAGATGTTTTTCGATTAAAAATGT
>CAZFVX010000011.1:0-2197 GCA_964522675.1 uncultured archaeon | reverse complement strand
GTATGCCTGGAGAATTTGCCGCAAGAAATTTGAAGAAAAAGCGAAATAAGTTTAGATGGAAGTCTAACAGGCATAAGAGAAAATTATTAAAGCTTTGGAAAAAGAATCCCGTAGAAGGTGCACCGAGGGCTAAAGCAATTGTTTTAAGGAAAAAAACAATAGAACAAAAACAGCCACATTCTGGTTTAATAAAAGCTGTGAGATGCCAAATTATAAAAAATGGAATTCAAGTCACTGCTTTTGTTCCAAAAAATGAGGCAATAAAACTTATAGATGAGCATGATGAAGTTATTATTGAAGGGCTTGGTGGTTCTCAAAATGGTCCTGTAGGTTCTATGTGGGGTGTGAAATATAAAGTAGTAGCGGTAAATGGTGTTGCTTTATCTGAATTAAGAAAAGGAAAGAAAGAAAAACCAAAGAGATAAATATGGGAAAAATACTTCTTTTTAATAAATGGGATTCCTCTGAAGTTAAGGTGGAAGATCCAGGGTTAAAAAGATATATAAACCTTAAAGCGGTAGTTGTTCCAAGAAGCGGGGGAAAATTTGCAAAAAGACCTTTTCAAAAGGATAAAGTAAATATTGTGGAAAGGTTCATTAATAAACTAATGGTCCCCGGACACAGAGGAAAAAAGCATAAATTAACATCAGGGCAATGCGCTGGAAATACACAAAGATTATATAATGAAGTAAAAAAGGCGTTTGAAATAATAGAAAAGAAGACCAAGAAAAATCCTTTACAAGTTTTGGTAAAAGCAATAGAAAATGCCGCTTTATATGAAGAAATCACTTCTTATAGAATGGGAGGAATAATTGCAAGAAAAGCTGTTGTAACCTCCCCTCAAAGAAGATTAAATACCGCTTTAAGATTACTTGCCCAAGGAATTTATGCAAATAAGTTTAAAAATAAAAAACCATTGGCAGAGGTCATAGCAGACGAAATAATATTAGCATATAATAATGATTCAAAATGCTTTGCAATTAAAGAAAGAATAAGAATCGAAAAAGAAGCTGAAGGGGCAAGATAAATCTTTTATTTCTTGGTATTAAAATTAAATAATGGTCTTAGAAAAACCTTTAGTTAAAATTAATGAAGAGGTTGAAGAAAAATTATTAGAAAAGATATATAATAGATTTAAAATAGATGAAAAATTTAATGAAGAAAGAGAATATGGTGGATTTTTGTTTGGAGTCCCCGGAGAGACAATAAAAATTATTGGTTTCTATCCAGACAAAGAAATAAATATTAGCAAGGGTGGCATAGAATTTTCATCTAAATATCAAAAAGAAGCTTTAGATATGAGAAAGCATTTAACTACAAAAGAATCAACGGTTTCTATTGTTGGGTTTTATCACACCTATTCTAATGATATGGATTTGGATTCTATTCATAAGGAAATTTATAAAAGAATACAAGAAGATGAAAAATATCAAAGACTATTTCCAGAAAATCCAATTATAATGGCGATTCACAGAGATAAAAATTATGAATTTTTCTTATTGAATAAAAAGCCAATTAAATTAAGTTCAGGAATAGAAAGTAGAAGAACGGAAACATTTAAAATTGAGAGATTTGAAATTTAATAACTCATTAAATTAAAAATGTTATTTAAATTTAGGTAAAATTTTTTCCCAATCTTGATTAAAAGGAAGAAGAGATAAAAAGATTGTACTCTCTGGATATAATTCATGAAGCTTTTTTAAATTCTCTACGGGATCGTATTCTTGATCTTTCCTTTCTTTACCAATACATTTATACAATAAATCAATTTTTTTTGACATCCAAGCACCAAGGATTATGGGTAGATCATGCTCATAAAGTAAATCTAAACTCGAATTCCCTCCTATTACTGGTTGAGTTATAACAAATTCAGCGCCTGCATCAATCTTTTTTTCTAATTTTGTGATTTCATGATTTATGGGTTCATACTGATTAAATACTACCCCAAGCGTGAAGTTATCGTTATAGTTCTTTTTTATATATTTGAGAAGTTCGATGGAGGTGACTGTATTAGTGTTTATACCAATTTCTTTAGGATATAATCTTGGGAACCTAGGATTCCCATCGCCAGTAACGACAAGCAAGTATTTTAAATCTTTCTTAAAAGCATTTTCAAGGAAATTATCTAAATCTTCCTTTTTATGATAGGTGTTTAAATGAAGTATTATCTTTTCTGGGTCTGTTTTTAAATTAAGAA
>CAZFVX010000010.1:8439-17068 GCA_964522675.1 uncultured archaeon | reverse complement strand
AAACCCCAAACTTATTTTATCCAAAACCTTAAAGTCCAATCTCATTGGAAAATCCGTTCCAAATTTAAGTTCTGCTTGTTTTGAAAGCTTTGCTGCCTTTATCATTTTTTTCAAATATTCTAAAGGATATCTCGCCTTTACTTTTCCATCTGTCTTAAGTTTTAATAAACCTTCTTCACCTTTTTTAATTTCAAGTTCTGTCGAAGACACATCACCCTCGGCCAGCATTCTAAATAAATCATCCTCTGTTTCAAAGATTACGGAATCGGAAACAACATCGGCATCTGCTATGCCTTGCTCTAAAATTGAAGAATCTAATTCCGCTTCTGCCGTGAAATTTAATTGTTCTATTGGTGGTTTTTCTACAGAAATGTCAATTAATGGTATTTCAAATTTTCTTTTTCCATTCCCTTCAATTATTATTTCTAACTTATTTTCTTTCCCCGATTTAATTGTGAGTTTGTCTGAAGGACCAACCCTTTTTAAAATTGCAACTAAATTTCCTAAATTTAATCCCAATTCCCGTTCCTCTTCAACTTTAAATTTATCAAAGGCGGAAGATAAGAGTTTAAAGTCAACCACAGCCACCATTGTTCTATCGGGAGAAATCAAACTTAAACCATTTTTATCTATTTTAAAAACACCTTCATCAATTATTTCTGCAATTATTGGAATAGAATTTCTAATTAAACTTGTATCCGATAAACTAATTTCAAACATTTTCCACCCCCTCTTCTAAATTTTTAACTTCATTATATAAATTTATATCGAGTTTGTTCATATCTTGAATTATTTCTCCTTGTATTTCAAAACCATCTTCTAATGGTATAACCCTGCCAAAAACTCTTACTCTTTGATTAATTGTAAAATCTATAGGTTTGTCAAAAACAACTTTTATTTTCCCACTCCCATCATCAATTACTATTAAATTTTCATCTTTATCTATTAAAGTTCCCAAAATAGAAATTCTTACATCGTTCGGTTTTATTTCCGCTATTTTTCTTTCTATTGCGGGAAACCTTCTTGGAAATGGAACTTTTTCGTCGGGCATATTATTATCTAAAATACAAGATTTATAAATTTATTAATCAAAATTAAGAATATTTAGTTCTTTGCTTATTTCTAACCAAGCCCATGCCCAAACTATAGCTTCAAATGCTCTTATCAAATCCTTCTTTTTTAAAAAGTGTTTACAATCTTTTATATAAGCGTTTATATTTTCTAAAATTTCCTTTCCCCTTTTGTTTATAATTTTTACTTTCTTTTCTTCAATTCTTACTAACCATTTTTCGGTTTCTTTTCTTAATTGGGTTTCAAGTTCCATGAAAGTATAATAATTTAAAAAAATAAAAAATAATTATGGATATAGTTTCACAATTACTTCAACCAGAAATTTTTTTAGTTTTTATAGGTTTTTTAATTTTCATCGTAATTGCTTATAAGTTTATTAGATTTTTAGTTAATGTTTTTATTATAGGTTTAGTTTCGGCGTTTTTCCCTTTATTTGCAAATTTTATTGGGTTAAGTGTTCCAATAACCTTTGATTCAATAATATACTTTGCTTTTTTGGGAATAATTGTTTATATAATTTATTATGTGGTGAGTGGAGGTTATAAAATAATTAGAATAATTCTTGCCCCATTTAGAATATTAAAAGGAAAACCTAAAGAAAAAGTTGTTAAAAAAGTAATAGTTAAGGAAAAATCAAAACCTGAAAAGAAGAAAAAACAAAAGAAAAAAGAAAGAGAATATTTCGGAGAAGAGGGGGAAGAAGAATAAATTACCCCCCAAATTCCTTTTTCCATTCTTCATATTTTTCAATACTTTGAGTTTCAACCGAAGGCTTAATTTTTTCAAACGCCAAATCAAAATCATTTTTTGTTAATGCCCTGTATTTTAAGGAATAATTTTTAATTTTTTCAAAATCTAAACTTTCTAATTCTGGGTTTTCTTTTCTAACCATATTCATTATTGCTTCTCTACAAACATTTGCTATATCTCTTCCGGAAAATCCTTCAGATTTTTTTGCTAATTCTTCTAAACTTATCCCATTTAGTTCTGCACCTCTTAAATGTATTTTAAATATATCCTTTCTTGACTCAAAATCGGGCAAAGGAATGTAAATTCTTTTTTGAAATCTGCTTACTAATGCATCATCTAAATCCCAAGGTTTGTTCGTTGCGCCCATAATTAAAATTTTATCTTCTTTCCTCGTGCTAAATCCTTCTATTTCTATTAACAATTGGCCTAAAACTCTTCTTGAGCTCTCATTTATATTTGCTTCTCTAGAAGGAGCCAAAGAATCAAGTTCATCCATAAATATTATTGAAGGTTGTTCTTTCCTCGCTTTATTAAATAAAGCATTCACTAATTTTGTAGATTCTCCAAAATATTTAGAGAGCAAAGAAGAACCTCTTGCTTCAAAAAATGTTGCATTTAAAACATTTGAGGAAGCCTTTGCTAATAAAGTTTTCCCAGTTCCGGGAGGCCCATATAACAATATTGTTCTTGGAGCTTCCACAAATTTTGGTTTTTTAATAAAAGGTAAAATTATCGCTTCTTTTATTTCTCTTTTCACTTCACTTAAATTTCCTATATCATCCCAAGTTATTTCTGGTTTTTCTGATACTATCGAACTACTAATTATTTCTTCTTGAGTTATTTCTGGTAATTCCTTTAACTCTTTAACACTTTCTCTTGTTTTTATACCTCGTGCTAGTTTTTCATATTGAGAAGCGGTATCAAACATTTTCTTTGCTTTCTCCTTTGGAGAAATATTAGCAAGAATTTTATAAATCGAGGCAGCCCTTGAATAATGAAAAGCGGCTTTTTCACCCTTTCCTAAACTACTTAGTTTCTTTGCTTTATTAATTTCTTTTTGAAGTTCATACCTAAGTATATTTTCCCTTAAAGAACCCATTTAATCCCTTAAAAAATAAAATAATTTATAATTCCTCTTCCAATTCTTTTTTCTTTGCTGGGGCTTCTGCTATTTTCTTTGCTTTTTCTTCTGCCATCTTCATTGCCGTTTCTTCATCAACTTTTTCTAAATCTTCCATTGCCGATAATAGTTCTTGTGTTTCAACATCCATTGGCATTTCCTCTTTTGCAAAAGCTTCTTTTAATTTTTCTTTTACTTTTTCCATTTTCCCTTCTTTTATTGCTTTTTCTACATCCTTATCAAATAAAACGTTGCTTAACTGTTCAATATCGCAATTCAATATTTTTTCTATAAATTCATTTTTTTCTTCGCTTTTCTCATGTTCTTTCATTGCTTCTATCAATAATAACAGCTGTAATTGTTTAAGATAATTGTTAGCTTCCTCTTGCTTTGTTGCACTTTCAAGTTTTAAAGCCTTTATTTTTTGAATATTTAAAAGTTTTAGTGCTCTTGGTTGGCCCTTGCTTTCAAGTATTAACTCTTGGATTTTTTGTTGAATCCTCTTTATATCATCAGAAAGTCTCTCTATATTTTTTTCTATTTTTATTTTTTCTTCCAAAATCTCATTTCCCTTTAAATGGGAGAACAAATCCTTTCCAAATGTTTTTTTAAGAAATCCTTTTAAATTCATTCAAACCCTCCAATAATATTATTTTATAAAAATTAATATAAATTTGTTATACTGTATAGTTCTCTCTTCTCAAATAAATTCTAGGCCCGGGAAGAAATTAATAATAATTGTAAAAACAATAATTAATTTATAAAAAGAAATTAAATAAATGAGATGGAAAAAAATAAATTGCGGAAAATTATTCTTGCAACAATTTCAGTAGTAATAACAATAGGTGTAATGGCATATCTCAATACGCTACCAAAACCAGTTTTTGAGAGACCATATTGGACCGGTATTGTTGCATTATTATTCCTGTATTGGATATATTTCATAAACTGGTATTCCAAACGTAAAAGAAAATAAACTCTCTATTGTTAAAATTCCCCTTTCTTTAAAAGTTTAGATACATTTCCCTTTAATTCTATATATCCATTTGAAATAAAGGAATCCCCTATAAAATCTAAAATTTTTATTGTTCCATTTTCCGATGTTGAATTCCATTCTTTGCTTACCACATTCATTTTTAAGTTTCTAAATTCCATCTCTTTTATTTTCACATTTTCAATTTTCACATTTTCAAGTGTTGATTGAAGTTCAAAAGGAGAATCTGAGTATCTCAATTCAATTTCTTTCTTTACGAAATCAATATTAATTTCTCCTTTAAAGTTTGAAATTTTAGTTGAATTTAAAGTTATATTCGCATTTTCCTTTAAGTTTAAACTTAAATTCTTGGGGTATAGATAAATATCAACTTCATGAATACTTTCTCCCGGCCTTGAAAAAATATCAAGGATACCAGAAAAAGGTGAGTTTTTCATCCATTCTCCCATCCCACCAAAACCTTTTGAAAGTAAACTCCTAAAATCAAATATGCCCATAAATACAGAAGTAAAAAATAATAAAATTCCAAAAATTGCTGCAAGAAATCTCCATTCTATCATTTTCTCCCTTTTTAAATTTTGTTTTAGTAATTTAAATTTATACAAAAGAATTTATATAAATAAAGACAAAATAAATCTTATTATAATTTGAGGTGAAAAATGAATCCTTTAGGAGGCAATGATTGGTTTTCATGGATAATGTTCATGTTATTATGGGTTGCTTTCTTCTTCTTTTACCCCAAAATAATGATATCTCAAATCCTTTGGCAATTAGAAAAATCTGCAATGAAATTAGAATCTTATTCTAGAAAATCAAAAAAATTTATAATAAAAGAAATAACTAAAAAGCCAAACAAAACATTAAAAGAGTCAATAAACAGATTTTTTGAATTTTTTGTTATAGAACCAGTTTCTCTAGACCCTTATGGGATTGTTAAAAAATTAGACCACATAATTAAAGAGCAAAGAGACAGATTTAAATATTTTGTTAATCAAATTGCCCCCGGAATGGATAAAGAAAAACAAGCATGCATACAAATGGGTCTTGCTGGTGGAATAACTTTACATGAAATTGCAAAAATTGTTAGACATTATGTGGAATTAATTAGAAAAACGAAAAACTTACAAATTGCAATGATTTTACAAATGCAATTACCTTTAATTGAAAGAATGGCTAAGGCTTTATATAAAGGAACAAAATCCTTAACCAAAGGCGAACCGATAGGAGATGGTTTAGGTCCTTATTGTGCCGCAAATTTAATTGGAAACGCAAAAACAAAGGAAATTGAAGAAGAAATTTTAATGGCCAAAGTTAATTTAAAGGGGAGAACTGCTTTTATTTTAAAGGCAAAGGGTCCTGGCGGGAGGATAGGTTTTCCAGGAAAAGCGGTAGAAAAAATAATAAAAAAGCATAAAATTGCAAGAATAATAACAATAGATGCCGCCGCAAAACTTGAGGGAGAAAAAACGGGTTCTATTGCAGAAGGCGTTGGAGTTGCTATGGGCGGACCGGGTGTGGAAAGAAGTTATATAGAAAACATGGCAGTTAAGAAAAACATTCCTTTAGATTCAATAATTGTTAAAATGAGCCAGGAAGAAGCGATCCAGCCAATGAGAAAAGTAATAAAGGATGCTTACCCCAAAGTTAAGGAAGCCATAATGAGAAGCTTAGAAAGAACAAAAAAGGGAGATAAAGTGTTAATTGTTGGGGTTGGAAACACTTCGGGCATTGGAAATAATTTAAAAGAAGTTAGAGAAATGGAAAAATGGGTTGAAAAATACGAAAAAAAGGTAAAGGAAGAAGAAAAGAAGAAGAAAAAATCAATTTTTGGGGTTTAAAATAAAAATCTGATTTTAAAAATTAAATTATGAGTTTTAAAGAAAATTTAAATAAAGAATTTATTATTTCTTTAGAAACGGTCCCGCCCAAAGGAAGAAATTTAGAAAAAATTTTGGAAAAATTAAAGCAAATTAATTTAAAAATAAATGTAATAAATGTCGTTGATTCTCCTCTAGGAATTCCAAGAATGCATCCTTTAGCGTTATGCCATAAAATTCAAGAATTGGGGTTTGAAACAATAATGCACTTTACTTGTAGAGACAGAAATAAAAATGAAATTGAAGCGGATTTACTTGCTGCATATTCTTTGGGAATTAAAAATATTCTTGCCCTTACCGGCGATTCAACAAAAAATGCAAAACCCGTTTTTGAATTTTCTTCTTTAGATTTAATTGAATTTATAAATGAATTAAATAAAAAACATGGAACGAATTTTTTTGTTGGGGCCGGAATGAATATAAACTCTCCAAATTTGGAGGTAGAAATTAAAAAAACTTTATTAAAAATTAAAAAAGGTGCAAAGTTTATTATGACCCAACCCTGCTTTGAAATAAAGAAAATTAAGAAAATAAAGAAAAAAATAAAAATTCCAATCATCGTTGGTGTTTTAACTCTTTTTAATATGAAAAGCATTGAAACTTTTAAAAATATCCCAGGAATAAAAATCCCAGAAAACTTGATAAAAATTATTAATGATAAAGAAAAAACTTTAAAATACTATCACAATTTGATTAAAGAAATTAAAAATTGTGGTATTGCTGGGATTTCAATAATGGGTTTAAAAGAATATGGGGTTTTAAATAAAATAATATGAAAATAAGTAAAAAGCTTTTATTAATTATTTTATTAACTATTAGTTTAACTTTGGGATTTTTAATTTTTAATTATTTTATTGGATTGCCGATTGCAATAATTTATTTAATGCTTTGGTTTGATAAAGTTTTGCTTGCACAATTAAAATTCCATGGAAAAATTGGCATTGAACTAATTTCTATACCAATAATTCTTACTGGAATAATTTATGGTCCTGTTTTTGGATTTATATTTGGTTTCTTAATTCTTGCATTTATAGAAGGATTTTTAAATATAATTTCTTGGTCAATATCTCCTCCTTTAGAAATGGGATGGATTCCCTTTATACCATCTATTGATACTTTAAAAGAAGGTTTATCGGGGGCAATTGCTGGGGTTTTATGGAACTATAATTTTCCATTTTTAATTACGGTATTAATATGTATTGTGTTTAGAAACGTATTTGCCTTTTTTAAAGATAAATTAACGGGTGCGTGGGAAGAAAATATAATCACTTACCCTTTAAATATTTTTTATAATTTAATTTTAGCATTTTTACTCCAAAACTATTTTCTTATAATAATAAATCTTTAAATCGATGGCATTATTTTTAAAATTCTTAATATATATAAAACCCCGAGAACAATTAGTAACATTCCATAAATTATTAATAAATTATGAGGAATCACTTCATTAAAAATACTTGCTTTTATTAAACCCCATCCAATAAACATAGCTATAATCCAACTTAATAATCCAAATAACCCCATAAAACCACTATTTAAGAGGGAAACAATAATGGATTTTATTAAATTCCTTTCTAAATTCAATTACTTCATTTTTTATTTTTTCCAAATTTTCTTTGTTTATAATTATTCTTTTAAAAAATTCGGCTATAAATTTCATTTCCGATTCTTTCATTCCCCATCTCGTTAATTCTTGAACACCCAATCTAATTGCTGATGGGTTTTTTGTCGCATCTTCGGGAGAATCGGTTGGAATTGACATTTTATTTGTAATTATATTACATTTTTCCAAATTTTTTGCAATTTTTTCTCCACCGCCAAATTCTTTAACATTAACAATTACTTGATGGCTTTCTGTAAAACCTAAATCTGAACACAAAACTTTAAACCCCAATTCATACAAACTTTGCCCAAGGACTTTTGCATTTTTTATTACTTGGTTTGCATATTCCTCCCCAAATTCATTCATTTCTAAGGCGGTAATTGCTAAAGAAGGTAATCTATGAATATGATGGTTTGAAATCGTTCCAGGAAAAATTGCTCTTTGAATTTTTTCCCAATCGTTTTCAGATAAATTTTGATTCCCAATTATTATTCCTCCTTGTGGCCCTTGAAAAGTTTTATGGGTAGAAGAGGTTATTATATCCGCTCCTTCTTCAAGTGGTCTTTGAAATTTTTTGTTGTAAACTAAACCAAAAACATGTGCCGAGTCATATATTATCTTAATCTCAGAATTAATTTCTTTTTTAATTTCCTTTAAGGGATGGGGAAACAAAAACATCGACCCTCCGAACATTAAAAGTTTTGGATTAACGTGGTTTATTAATTTAACTGTTTCATCAACATTTATGTTCATTTTTTCTTTGTCAAAAACCATATCAATATTTTTTAATCCATGAACGCCGGCAAGACCCCACCGAGTAGAAGAAACATGTGCTCCATTGGGAATTCCCAAAGAAATAAAAATATCGCCAGGTTTTGTGAAGGCGGTATAAACAATTAAATTTGCAATCCCTCCCGCTATTGGTCTTGTATCAACAAATTTTGTATTAAAGTTTTTCTGAAAAATTTTATTGCAAAACTCTTCTATTTCCATTGAATACGTCGTTCCACAATAATGGGGTTCAATATCGTGTTCGTTATACCTTCCTTCAAAATCAGATAAAAAAAACTTTTCTGCCAAGGGGGACATAACTGACTCAGAAGCAATCATATTAATACATTCGTTCCTTCTCCACTTATTATGATTTTCAACTATTTCAAAAACCTTTTTAACCTCATCATTCATAACTATAGAATTAATTTGGATATTTAAAA